>DATASC010000144.1:0-14411 GCA_036269355.1 Candidatus Cybelea sp.
CCCGCCCTACAGCTACGTCCCGCATTCGGAGACGAAGCCGTACTTTGCGATCGGCAAGCAGTACGTGCTCGCCGATCAAATGTACGCTTCGAACTTCGACGCGAGCAGTTTCATCTCGCATCAATACATCATCTCGGGGCAAGCGGAGTCGGCCGTGAACTTTCCCGGCGGTAGCTGGGGCTGCCCGGGCGGCTCCGGCGACTTCATCAGCGAGGTCGGTCCGCAACGCCAGGTGCCCTCCGGCAAGGAAGTGGTCTGCTGGGATCCGACCACGCTCGGCGACGAGCTCGACGGCGCTGGAGTTCCCTGGGCGTTCTACACGGCCACGATCAACGGCGACTTAGGGATTTGGAGTGCGTATCAGGCGATCAAGCACATCTATTACGGTTCCGACTGGAACAAAGACGTCATCACGCCGCAGACGCAGTTCTTCACCGACGTCTCAAACGGAAACTTACGCGCCGTGAATTGGATCACGCCGACGTGGGAGAACTCCGACCACGCCGGCTCCGGGCACAACACCGGCCCTGCGTGGGTGGCATCGATCGTCAATGCTATCGGCCAGTCGAAGTACTGGAACTCGACCGCGATCTTTATCTTCTGGGACGATTACGGCGGCTGGTACGATCCCGAGCCGCCGGCCTACAAGGACTACGACGGGCTCGGGATGCGGATTCCAATGTTAATCGTCTCGGCTTACGCGAAGAAGGGCCACGTCTCGCACGTCCATTACGAGCACGGCAGCATCCTGCGCTTCATCGAGGACCTCTTCAAGCTCCCGCGACTCGCCGCAAGCGACGCGCGCGCCAACTCACCCGAAAAGGATGCCTTCGATTTCAAGAAGCCGCCGCGCACGTTCGAAGTAATCCCGGCCGAATACGGCAAGGATTTCTTCCTGCACCAGCCCACGAGCCACAATCCGCCCGACACGGAGTAAGCCCGCGGGCAAGAGGTAGGGCGGGTCTCCCGCCCTACTTTGCCGGCGTCGCTAAGAAGCCGTTCGTGTTGCCGACGCTGTCGACGTAGTAACCCACCATGTAGTCGTGGTTCTCCAGGCTCGTCAGCACCGTCGGTCCGGCGGCCTTGGGTTCGTCGACCTGCGTCCAAACCGGGTGGGCCAGCGGGTCCGTCAACAAGAACGCATGCGTGTTTCCTGAGGAGTCGACGAACGAGCCGACGACCTGGTCCTGCCAGTTGACGTTGAGGGCCTGCGTATTCTTGGAGCCCGGATAGGAAAAGAGCGTGAAGCTCCCACCCTTTAAGAGGAAGCTTTTCGTCTCGCCGGCTCCGGTGGTCATGTAGCCGACGACGTCACCCTTGCCGTTGATACCCGTAGCTTCCACGCTCACGCCCCCCGGCGGAAGAATCGGGTGATATTTCGCGACGGTCGAGTTGAGTTCGAACCCGTGATTGTTGCCGGCATCGTCGGTATAGAAGCCGACGGCCAAGCCGGCGTCGCTGATCCCGAGAATCTCGGTGATGTTGGTGTGGCCCTTGCGGAGCTTGAGGTCCTTATAACTGGTCCAGACCCCGTGCTGCAAAATGAAACCAAAGGTCGGGCCGAAGTTGCTGAGATACCAGCCCGCGATCGCCTTGGTGTTGTTCAGCGACGTGACGTAGGTATCGACCGCGGTCGGATAGTTCTCAGCGCGGAAGTGCGAGTTGCCCTGTTCTGCCAAACAGAACCCGGTCGCAGGAGAGCTCGTTTTGCCGCTTCCGGCGAAGCCGCAGATCTTCTTTTCGTTGTTGATGGCGAGCAGCTCGCTGTATGAAGGGTTGTTCGGATCGTCGAGGGTCGTGAAGTTCCACGACGTCGAGCCGAAGTGGCGAATGCCATCCGAGACTGCAGTGCCGGACGGCGACTGCGCCGAGGGCGCGAACGAGGACGTCCCGCCGCAAGCCGCGAGTGCCGGAACGACGATCGCCAAGAGCGATGCCGTTAACGCTTGCCTGCGTACGCGAAGAAGAGAGTGAGACATGAGAGTTGGTTCCTTCTTCTCTAACGAGATAGCGATTGGGGAAGGGGATTGTAACCTGCGACAAATGCCAATAGGCCCCTTGAAAATGGGGGCCTTCCGGACGATTGCCGACTTCTTGTCGTGTCCATTCCGCTAGGTTTCCAAAATATCTGCGAAGTTTGCCAAGCGGCCCTATCCTTGGAGGCGTTTTGGTACTAGTATATTCGTACTACCTTTTATGCTTCCTGGCGCCTCCCGGCGCTGAAAGGGTAATCAACGATGCGCAAGATGATCGCTGCTGCAGGCCTCGTCCTCGTTGCTGCATTACTCGGCGGATGTGCGGGCGGCGGCTTTGCCGGCGGTTCCCCCCTTCCTAGCGCGAACCAAAGTCTGATGCACCACCTCGACTCCGTCGGCGGTGGACCGGTCCCGATCCCAGGCCGGAAGGAACTGCGTCGCCTCGACTCGGTCGGGGGCGGCCCGGTACCAGTCCCGGGGAAGAAGGATCTGCGTCGCATGGATTCCGTCGGCGGTGGCCCAGTCGTTAAGAAGGCGGCTCGGATCCATCACATGGACTCCGTCGGCGGGGGTCCGGTACCGATCCCGCACTAGGGGTAGGTTCCTGGAAGGAACCAGGCAGACGAATGTACTAAGAAACTACCGGCATTGTCCGGTGGTATAGACCGCGGGGCCCTTCAACTATGCATTTTGTTGCTTAACCGGGGACGACCATGTTGACAAGCGCTGCTCTGAACCACCGCGGGTTTGACGCCGTGGAGTTCGAAAAGGCCTACACGGCTGCGGACTTTGACCGCTGCCGCGACCTCGTTGCGATCGGCGAAGATTACGACGCCGTTCTTGCCCGCGCGCGCCTCGCGCTGCGGGAACGCCGTTACGTCGACATCATCGGCGCCCTCTCGGAGGTCCCGAAGGCGTCGCACGAGGCTCGCGTGGCGCGCGACGTTTTGCTCGGCGCCGCACTAGGGCTTACTAGGGATTACGTCGCTGGTACCCGGCTGATCGAACGGGCGCTCAACGAGCTCTCCGCCCAGAGCGCTTGGTATTACGATGCCCTCCACTATAAGGCACTCATCGCATGGATGCGCCAGGATCATCGCGAGGCCGAGCAGGCCGCCTCGAGCGAGTTACGTTCGGCCGACCCCAACAACCGTGCCCGCGCGCACATCTTGCTCTCGTGGATCGCTTTGCGACGCGGCGAGATTCTTCGCCAGGTCGACGAGCTGCAGAAGGCGCTCGACGAGCTCGACTCGGCGGAGGCGGCGGACGAATACTTTAGGGCGAACGCGCTCTTTACGCTGGCGCTGCTCTGTCGTGAGCTTCCGCTGCGCGAGGTGGCCGATCGCGTCCGCAACATCTTCGAATGCCTGCCGTGGACTAAGGGGCTTCAGCTCGAGCACTTCCAAGTCACGCGGTTTCTTGCCGCCATCGACGAGCTCGACGGAAACGAGCTGGCGGCGTTCGCCGGCTTCCGCCGCGCCGCGCGCCTCGCGCCCTCCGACCACTGGAGCGTCCTCTGTTTCCTCGATCGCGCACTGCTCGCTCGAAATACCGGCGAGTACGCCTTCGCGACGGAGCAGATTCAAGAGGCGCACGAGATTTCGCAGCGCGTCTCTTGGAACGAGGTCACCGGCGAAGAGCGTTCGGCGCTGCTCGTTCTGGCGGAGCTCTTCGCACATGACGATCCGGCAGTGGCAGAACAGTATCTCGCGCGCTTCCGAACGCTGACGACGTCGGTCATTCCGATTCTCTCCTACGGAACCGACCCGCGCGTCAAGGGATTCGAAGCATACTCGCAAGGCGTTGCGTGGTTGCGATTGGGTGACGTCGACGAAGGGAAGGCGGCACTTACCGAAGCGTGGTCGATCTTCGAAGACTTCAACTACGCCTGGCGAGCCGCTCTTTGCGCGCTCGCCCTCTACGACGTGACGCACGACCGCAAGTGGGTGCAACGCGCGGCTCGGAAGATCGATCCGTGGCCGCATAGCTGGATCGCGCGGCGCGTCGCGGAGGCTACGAATACGTCGGTGCTCAGACTCGATCGTATTCCGCCGGCAAAGCGGCAGGTACTCGAGCTCGTTCGCGCCGGACGGCGAAATGCCGAAATCGCGACGGTTCTCGGCCGCAGCCCGAATACGGTCCGCAATCAACTCTCGCAGCTCTTCCAAACCTTCAACGTCAAGAGCCGCGCCGAGCTGGTTGCCGCGCTGTCGAAACCGGTCGCACCGGTGACGATGCTGCGCGACAAGCGCCGCTACACGTAAACTCTAGGCCGCGGGACCAGAACTTCTCGGGCGCGCCGTTGCAGCGCGCACGATTAATGCGGCAAGCTCCGAGCGATTGCGCAGGCGCAGTTTGGCGTAAATGGACGTCAAGTATTTTTCAATCGTACGCTGGCTGACCGACAGATCGGCCGCGATGACCTTGTTTGAGGCGCCCGCCGCGACGAGCGCGGCAATCTCCCGTTCGCGCGCGGAGAGGGGATCGATTCGGCGAAGATCGACGACCGCTTCAGCGGCGGCGTAACGTTGCGCCGGCGTGGCGTGCTCGCCGGCGAGTTCGAGCGAACGGGCTTCGTGCAGGCTCCACCCGAGCGCGCGGTAGCGGCGCGCCGCATTCGCCGCATGCGCGTATGCGCGTGGGATCGCGTTCGCTGCACGCGCTTGTAATGCGCGTAAATGTTCCGCGGTAGCGGCATAGATCTGCAAGTGTGAGATCGATTCTAGCGTAGGGATGAAGGCAAAAGCAGCGCGCCGCGTTAGCGCGTCGCCGAGCTCGGCTGCGGTGAGAATCGTTTCGGTCGCGCCGAGAGGGGCGTGAAGCGCGTCGACCGCGCGCCGCAACACCGATTTGGCTTCCTTCGCACGTCCGGTGGCGTCGAGCCAGCGCGCGTAGGGACCGGCGAGCCGGCCGAGCGTCGTGTTGATGCGGCTGGCGAAGGCCGCCTCAACGAGCTCCTCCGAAGCCGCGCGCGTGGCGAGGTCGTCGTCGCATAGAGCATGGCCGATCCATACGCCGGCCGCGGCCAACGCTATCGGGCCCGTCGTGGTGGGTTCGGGAATCGCCAAGCCGCGTTCGACCAGCTCGCGCGCCACGCGTAGGCGCCCCGCACGAGCGTGAACGATGGCGGCATTTGCGTACGCGAGGATCTCGAGCGACGGTAGATGCGCGCCGTGCAGCTCGGGGACGATCGAATCGAACTCGCCGAGGGCCTCCTCGTCGATACCGAGGATGCAGAGCCCAAAGCCACGGTTGAACCGCGCGCGCAAGAGATGATCGGTTCCCAGCGTCGCGCAGAGCAGCCGATATGCGTCGTTAGCGTTTCGAAACGCCGCGGGGTCGGCGGCATTGAGTGCGGCGTAACCGAGCGCATTTTGGTAGATCGGCAGGTCCGATGCCGCGGCAGCATTGACGATCGCGGCCTTTGCGGCCGCGGTATCGCCCCAATCGAGCAGTATCAGCGCCGACGTGATCCGCAGCATCGCTCGCGCGCGCTCCTCGTGCCCCGGCAGTTCGTTCGCCGCCCGTTCGAGAATCGCGAGCGCGCGCCGGCTATTGCCTGCAACGCGCGCCTGCGACCCCATCGCGTAGTAGATCTCCGCGATCTCTTGCGGCGTTCCGTGGCCCTTGAGCGCGATCGCCGCGGCGTCATACAGTTCGGCGGCGCGCTCGGCCATTCCATCGCGCGATGCACTGAGGGCTGCTTTCGAGAGCAGCCGTGCGCGCGTCACCCGGTCCGGTTCTGCGCTCAACGCGAACTCGTAACAGCGAACCGCGTCCGCATGCGCGTGCGCCGCTTCGGCCTCGTCGCCGGCGAGCTCATTGTAGCGAAGCGATTTAAAACCGACGCCCGCAGCCCATGCGTGATAGCCAAGCTCCCGCACCGTGCAGCGCTTGCCGCGCTCCAAGCTTTGCAATATCTCGGTATGGAGCGGCCGAACTTCTGCCGCCAGCATGCTGGAGTAAATCGCCTCGCGCGTCAGCGCGTGCCGGAAGGCGTACGCCGGCGGATGCGACGGGATCTCGTCCATCAATCCGAGATCGCGAAGCCGGCGAAGCACCGTTAGAACGTCCGGCAAGGAATAGCCGAATGTGCGCGCCAGCAGCGCGGCCTCGAAACGTTCTCCGAGCACCGCGGCGCGCGTCGCGATCTCCGTCGCGAGGGGGTCGAGCGCCGCGATGCGCTCCGTGACCGCTGAACGAATCGTTTTCGGAAGTGCACGCGCGACGTGCGGCGAGCGTTCGCATTCGATCGCGTTCGTGAGCAGCTCTTCGGCGAAGAACGGGTTCCCTTCGGCCTGTCGGACGATCTCTTCCACCTGCGCGCCGCTCAATCGCCGTTCGCCCAGGGCGAGGCGCAGTAAGTGACGGACCTGCAGTGGCGTTAGCGGTCCGAGCGCGAGCCGAAAGGTTACTCGGTCGCGGGCAATCCGCGTCAAATACCGAGCAACGCGTGGATCGGTCGTTTCGTCGGGCCGAGAGGTGGCGACGACCAAGAGCCGCATCGTTCCGATGTGTTTGAGCAAATAATGGAGGAACGAGAGCGTCCCTTCGTCGGCCCACTGAACGTCTTCGAGGATCAGCACTCGATTGCGGCGCTGGCACGAGAGCGCGAGGCGCGAGCGTAACCATTCGAGTTCCTCCGCTTGCGTCGGAGCGTGCGCCGGCGTCGCGGCCGTTCCCGCTTCGCTCAAAGCTTCGGCGATCGGTCCATAGGGAGCGTTGCCGAACTCCCGGCAGCTGCTGCTCCCCACGCGCGCCCGTCCGTGCGTGAGCCGCTCGCGGAAGGCTTTAATGAGCCGGCTCTTCCCGATACCGGCTTCGCCCTCGATCAGAACGAGCGAACCGCGAGCGCGTGCAGAAGCGGCGCGGCGTTCGGCGAGTGCCGCGAGTTCGTCCTGGCGTCCCACGAGACGCGGGCAGACCAGCGCGTGGGTGACCATGCGTTGGGTGCTGCTTCTGCGCTCTCGGCAGCCATTCCGCGCCTTCCGCGTGGGGATGCGGCGCGCACGGGTATGACCCAAACGTGAGACCGTTGGGCCGCAAGCTTGGTGCGGAGTTTATCGGCACGTTCTTCCAGACGCTCGTCGCAATGGGCGTCGACGTGCTCTACTACACTGGGACGGGGCACATCGACTACGTCTCGCGCTGGTTGGCACGCGGCTTCATCACAGCCGCTATGATCTATGCGTTCTCGGGCGTCTCGGGCGCGCACATTGACCCCGCTGTATCGCTCGGCTTCTTCGTGAGGCGTGCGATGGCGCTGCCCCAGCTGCTCTGGTATTGGATCGCTCAGTTCGCCGGCGGCTTCGGCGCGGCGCTGCTGCTCTTCGCGTTGTGGGGTCACGCGATCGTGCTCGGCGCGAGTCACCCCGGCCCGTCGTTCACGCATCTGCAGGCCGCGATCGCCGAAGCCATCCTCACATTTTTGCTCATGCTCGTGATACTCATGACCGCCAAGGCCGCGGCAGTTGGCAAGCAATCCGCGCTGGCCGTCGGACTAACCGTCGCGGCCTGCGGTTTCTTCGCCGGACCGGTCAGCGGCGCGTCGATGAATCCGGCGCGATCGATACCGCCGCAGATCCTCGGCGGTGCGCTCAACCTCGTTTGGATTTACTCGATCGGTCCGTGCGCCGGCGCGGTGCTCGCAGCGCTGGTGATGACGCTCTTCTTTGCACGCCCGGGTGAAGGGGAACGAAAAGCCGCGAAGGGTGAGTAAAGGCTGGCAATCGGGCAGGCGGAAGAAATGAGTGTGCCCGAGACCCGAGATGCGCTTCCGACCGGGATAGTCGCGTTCTTGTTTTCTGACGTCGAAGCGAGTACGCGGCGGTGGGAGCAGTATGGTGAGGCGATGCGCGACGCGTTACGCCGTCACGACGAGATCGTGCGCAACGCGATCGAGGCGCGTCGCGGCTACGTCTTCAAGACGATCGGGGATGCGTTTTGTGCGGCCTTTTCGAGCGCTGCCGATGCACTCGAGGCCGCGACCGACGCGCAGCGGCGCCTCGAAGGCGAGGATTTTCGCGCAGTTGACGGCCTGCGCGTCCGGATGGCGATCCATGCCGGCGAGACCGACGAGCGCGCCGGCGACTACTTTGGAAGCGCGGTCAACCGCACGGCACGGCTCTTATCCGCCGCGCACGGCGGCCAGGTCGTGCTCTCCGCCTACGCCGCCGAACTAGCATTCGAAAAGCTTCCCGACGGCATCACGCTGCGGAACCTCGGCACCGTTCCGCTGCGCGGCATCAAGGAACCAGAACGCGTCTATCAGGCGGTTGGATTCGGTCTGCGTTCGGAAGCAAAACCGCTGCGTGCGCTCGAGACGCCGCCGAACAATCTTCCCAGGCAGAGCACGAGCTTTGTCGGCCGTAACGACGATCTCGCGCGCGTCGAAGCACTCTTAGACGAGGGTTCCGTCGTAACGCTCGTGGGCGCCGGCGGCATCGGGAAGACGCGTCTAGCGCTCGAGGTGGCGGCGAGCCGCCTCAACGACGAGCGCGACGGGGTTTGGCTCGCCGATCTCTCGGCCGTCGGCGACCCGGAGCTAATTGCAAGTACGATTCTTTCTGCCGTCGGCGCGGAGCTCTCGCACGATCGCGATCCTCTCAACGATCTGATCGGCTACCTTCAGGGCCGTCAACTGCTCTTGGTGCTCGACAATAGCGAGCATCTCGTCGCCGACGTCGCGCCCATCGTCGCGCATCTGGTCGAACAGTGTCCGCACTTGACCGTGCTCGCCACGAGCCGTTCGCCGCTCGACATCTCGTGCGAGCGCATCTATCGCCTCGCGACGCTTGATGCAGTCTCTGCCGTTCGCCTCTTTGCCGATCGCGCTCAGGCCGCGAACCCGGCCTTCCGGGTAGAGCCGAAGCTCGCGGCCGTTGAGGCGATCTGCGGACGGCTGGACGGAATCGCGTTGGCGATCGAGCTCGCCGCGGCGCGCGTGCGCACGATGTCGGTCGAGAACCTGGCGTCACATCTAGAGCTTCGCCTGCTGACGGGCGGCCGCGACCGCCGCCCTCGCCAGCAGACGATGCGCGCGCTGATCGGTTGGAGTTACGAACTGCTCTCCGGCGACGAACGGCGCGTTCTCCGCCGGGCGGCGGTCTTTCTCAAGGGATTTACGCTCGGTCTCGCGGCGCAGGTGTGCGGCGCCGAGAGTGAAGACGAGTGGCGAATTTTCGACCTACTCACCTCACTTGCAGATAAGTCGCTCGTCGTCGTCGACGTCGAGGAAGCGGATCAGCGCTACCGTTTGCTCGAACCGATTCGCGAGTATGGCTGGGACGAGCTCGTCGAAGCCGGCGAACTTGCTGACGCGAGGCGCCGTCATGCCGGCGCTTTTGCCGCGTTCGCCGCGGCGGCGTATGAGGAATGGGAAGCGGGGCCGGGTGACGATTGGCTCGCGCGCGTCGAACGAGAGCTCGCAAATCTGCGCGCCGCGTTGCGCTGGAGCCTCGAGGAGAAGAACGACACTGCGCTAGGCGCACAACTCGTCGCCGCTGCGACGATCGTTTTTTTGCGCCTCGGCCTTCTTTCCGAGGGGATCGAGTGGTACGAGCGCACGACGGCATCCTGCGCCGGTTTGCCGAGCGGGGTCGAGGCACGCCTTCGCTACGGACTGTCGATGTTGTATAGCAACGTGGGCGCCGACGATCGGTGTCTGGAGGAGGCATCGCGTGCCGTCGAACTCTATCGGCGCAACGGTGACGAACGCGGGTTGGCCCGCTCGCTCTCTCAAGTCGCGTCGCGACACGCGTTTGCGTCGCGGAACCGTGAAGCCAAGGCAGCCGCTCAGGAAGCGCTTGCGCTCGCGCGCATCGCCGACGACCGGCGACTTCTGGCCGACGTACTGCGCCGCTGCGCCGAGTCTTTCGGTGACGAAGGGCACGATGCGGTTCGGGCTCGATACGAGGAGAGCGTCGCCGTGTTCCGATCCCTCGGACGCGACGACGACACGTCCCGCGCTCTGCAGTGGTGGGGGCAATGGGAGAACAATATCGGCGACCACCTCAACGCGGCGCAGAGACTGCTCGAAGCGGCCCAGCTCACCGATCGTGACACGGCGCTGGTCTTCCTGACCAACGACATCGCCAGCGCGTACTTGGCAGCGGGCGACCGAACGCGCGCCGAGCCGTTTGCTCGACGAGCGCTGACGCTCGCGACAAAGGCGGGACACGATGTGCTTGCGGCGCTCGCAATCTCCTATCTGGCCGTTATTGCGAGCGAAAAAAAACCGCAGGCCGGAGCTCGATTAATCGGCTACGCCGAGCAGCGCCTACGCATCTTCGGCTGGGAACTGCTTCCGCCCGACCCGGCAACCATCGCACGCCTCCACGAACTTCTTCGGCGCGAGCTGCCGGAGTCGGAACTTGCTATCCTATTTGCCGAGGGTGCAGACTGGAGCGAGGAACGAGGCTTTACCGAGGCGTTTTCCTCTTAGCAGGGATGCGGCCCGTTATCGGGACGGATGTCCTCGTGTGTCGTCCCTTTAAACGTGCACAGATGCTTGAGCGAAAAAGTTCCGGTCTCGCCGGCGCATCCGTATGCCGCGGTAAACGATCCGCTCAAGATGTGCGTCGACGTATCGTAACTGGCGGTCGTCGAGAACGTGCAGTAAAGGCTGCCGGCGCCGCCCGCCGTGCTTCCGTTGACGGAGCCGCCGCTGTAGGTCTGGGAAACCGACGCCGCAACGGTTTGCGTTTTGTACTTGATCGTCAGCTGGCCGCCGAACGCGCTTTGATATTGCGAATAGATCGCGCTCCCGTTGCCTTTCCCATACGCATTGTCGACGAATTTGCCCGAGTATTCGCCGCTGAGATTCGGATAGGCCGGGCCGCGATCGCGGATCGCCGCGCCTTGTGTCGAAACGCCCGCAGCTGGAGCGCCGCCCGCGGCGCCGGCGCACGCCGTCAAGAGTGTCAGGGCAATCGCCGTGCCGACGGCTCTACGTGTTAATAAGCTTTCCATCGCGTCCTCCTAGAGCAAGCACAATAGAGGACCATACCGCTCAAACGCGCTAAGTGCCTCCTTGGAGTTGCTGCTGTTGGAGGAATGGAGTTGAGGAGCTCGTCGCGCTTCGCGCCGCTGTGCGCATTTCTGTTATCGGCATCGCTCGTTTGGCTTGGAGGGGAAGCGGCGATCGCCGGAACGACTGGGACGATTACCGGCACCGTCGTCGATGCGTCCACGCGAACGCCGATTGCCGGGGCTGAAGTAAGCGCTTCGAGTCCGTCGCAAGTCGCGCGCGTAACGACCGACGCTTCGGGCCGCTATACGTTTCTTTCGCTGGTGCCCGAAACGTACACGATTTCCGTGACGCGTACCGGATACGACACCGTTGCGATCGCCGGAATCTCCGTCTTTGCCGATCAAAGCCAATCGATTCCCGTCGTGCTGCAGAAGAGCTTGCGGCAGATTGCCCGGGTCATTTCGCGCTCCTCCCTCAGTCCGGTGCGTCCGGGAACGGGAACGGACGTCTATTCAGTCAATCCGGGTCTGACCAGCGCCGCGGCGACGCTGGGCGGCGGGGGCGGCTTGAACAATGCATACTCGGCCATCGCGGCGATGCCCGGCTCCTACGTTCCGCCGAACCAGGTCGGCGTCAATCAGACCGTTTACATCCGGGGCGGCTATTACGATCAGATCGGCTACGAGTACGACGGCGTTCCGATCAATCGATCCTTCGACAACTACCCCGGAAACTCCGAAACGACGCTCGGTCAGCAAGAGCTGCAGATCTATGCCGGCGGCGGCGAAGCAGACGCCAACGCGACCGGCCTCGCGGGCTTCATCAACCAAGTCATCAAGACGGGAACGTACCCCGGCTTCGCAACCGGCGGCCTCGCGTTGGGCACACCGACCTTCTATCACGACGCACGGATCGAGGCCGGCGGATCGACCCCGGATCGTATGTTCTCGTACTACGTCGGCGTTAGCGGAACGAACCAAGACCTGCGCTATTTCGATCAATACAATGGCGCGAGCCTGATCGACACGATTCCGTACGGGTACTGGCCCTCGTACGTGACGACGCTGCTGCCCTTCTGGCCCGCGGTCTACCCCGGCTGCCGGAACAACACCACGTACAGCAACCCCGCCACGAACCCGAGCACGGGATTTCTGACCAGCGATCCAGGCTGTTTCGGCTCGTATCCATCGAACTACGGCCAGCCTTCGGCGGTCGACAGCCGCGACATCGTCGCGAACTTTCACGTCGGCATCCCGCATCATCACGACGCCGGCCGCGACGACGTGCAGCTGCTCTACATGTCGTCGGCGAACTTCACGCAGTATTACTCGAGTCTCGACGACTCTGGGCCTCTGGGCATGGGAATCGCCAACGACGGTTTGCTCGGCCGTTATAAGCCGAGCATCTACACGGGCAACGTCAATCAATGGCCCGACTACTACACCTTTCCGAGCGGTACGGGTTGGCTGGCGCCGGCCTCGACGCCGAAGATCGCCTACTATTATCCCGGTTCGCCCACCGCTCGGTGTGCGAACGTTCCCGACGTTCCGAATGCGTGTCCTACGGATCCCTACCACCCAGGCTATCAGGTGTATTCGTTAGTACCGGCCGACGTGCGCGACGCGCGTTGGGATACCTCGAGCATCGCCAAGCTTCAGTATCAGAAGAATCTCGGCTCGTCAGCGTACGTTCGGCTCTTCGGCTATACGTTCTACTCGAACACCAACCGCGCGAGCCCGAACGGATGGGGTAACAACGTCACGCTCGGCGTGACGAACTACCAGTACGAAGTCGACTCGCACACCGGCGGTCTCGAGCTGCAGTTCGCCGACCAAGTTTCCAGTCAACACCTGCTCCAGGGAATGGTCTCGTACATCACCTCGAACACGCTCCGGTACTACAACCAAAATTACTACAATACGCCGGGCCAGCAGGTGAGCAACTTCACGAACGGATCGGAATGCTTCGCCACCTATACGAGCGTCAAGTATCCGGTCGGCGACCCCGCGCCGTGCAATAAGTACGTGTCGCAGGGACAGTTCGACAGTCCCTACGGCGGATTCAGCAGCCAGAATCCCTGCAGCGACGGGGAGGTCGCCAAGAAGTCGCCCGCGTGTGCCGCCGGTGCGTCGATGCTGTTGACCTACACCGGAAGCCAGGGCTTCGACAACGCCGTGGCGCCGAAGCTGACCAACGCCTCGTTGAGCGATCAATGGCGGCCGGGAGACAGGTGGAACGTCAATGCAGCCGTTCGCTTCGAAAACGATGCTTACGATCTGGCCGATACGGACAATCCCGCGATGAACTTCTGGTTCGCCGCCGCTCAGAAAGAGTTCTGCGTCAACCCGGTCACGCGCCAGCCGATCTTTATTCCGCAGCCGCCGCAGAGCATTTTCGTCTATACGCCGTACGTTTCGTTCAAGTGCCCGATCGACCGTTCCACGGGAACGCCGATCCAGACGGTCCATCCAAACGGCACCGACGGCATCCTGCTCACCAACGTCTATCCGTCGACCTACGCCGTTTCGTACGTCTTGCCGCGCATATCGGGAACGTATACCGTCAATGCGGACACGGTGCTGCGGGCTTCGGCGGGCCGCTACGCTCAGCAACCGCAAAATTACGAAATACAGTACAATACGCTGCAGCCGAATCTCGCCTCGACACTCCTGGGCTTCATCCCGTTCGGCTACAGTTCGCCGCTGCACGAAGCGCAGCCGCAGTTCTCCGATAACTACGATTTCTCGATCGAGCACCATTTCCAGGGCACCGATCTGGCGATGAAGGTGACGCCATACTACCGGTATGCGACCGATCAGCTCTACGAATCGGCGAATCTCCCAAGTCTCAACGTCTCGCCATCGTTCAACGCGGGAACGCAGCGAGTCGACGGCGTCGAGTTGCTTGTTACGAAGGGCGACTTCAGCAAGAACGGCTTTTCGGGAACGTTTTCGTACACCTATACGAACTCGGCCGAGAAATGGAACAACTACCTTAACAGCACCATCGGCCCGGTCGACCAGTACAATCAGGACATCGAAGAGTTCAACGCGTTAACCTCAGCCGGCGGCGGCGCGCCGTGCTACAAGCCGAACGGGAAGGGAACGCCGGCTCCGGGCTGTCCTTCGAATTCGATCCTCAATCCCTACTATCACATGTCGCCGCAGGCGACGCTCGATCCGCATGGATGGTACGCGCCGGGTCTGGATTTTCCGTACATATCCCCCAATACGTTCGCATTTGTGATGAACTACCGCCGCGGAAAGTTTGCCGTTACTCCGGCGTTCGAACTTTTGGAAGGCTCGACGTACGGTACGCCTGCCGACGTCCAAGGGCTCGATCCGCGAAGCTGCTTCGCGAACCAAGGCCAGATCGGCATCGCCACCTCGACGCCGCTGATGCCCGACTACACGTCGTGCGGAAAGGCGCTGACCAGCGACGGCACGACCCCGGGCTATCTGTAC
>DATASC010000145.1:0-24497 GCA_036269355.1 Candidatus Cybelea sp.
TTTCCGGCGGACGCCGAATCGACGGGACTATGCAATCGAGCCGCCTCCGAATCTGCTCGACGAGCTGCGAGACGGGCATATCGAGGTGCACGCGGTAGGCAAGATTGGCGATATCTACTGCGGGAGGGGAATATCGTCGTCGGTTCGCGTCGGCGATAACCGGGATGCGATGGAGCGAACGATCGAGTTGTTGGAACGAGTCGATAACGGATTCATCTTTACAAACCTCAACGACTTCGATTCGAAGTACGGCCATCGGCGCGACGTGCGCGGATATGGCGCGGCGCTCGAAGAACTCGACGCCATGCTGCCGCGCATCGAGGCTCGGTTGCGCGATGGAGACGAGTTGATTCTTACCGCCGATCACGGATGCGATCCAACTGCGCCGGGCTCCGACCACACGCGCGAGTACGTTCCGTTTCTCCATCTCGGTCGCGGCGGCGGCGCGCTCGGTGACGTCGAGGGTCTCGATTTTGTCGGGCGAGCGGTGAGAGAGGCACTCGCTGCGTGAGGCACTCCAACGCGATCCGCATTCCGGTTAACCCGCGAACCGTGCGCGACGTGCCGGATACTTGGCGCATCGCCAAGCGCGGAATCGACGTCGTCGTCGGCGGTCTTCTGCTCGTCGTATCCGCGCCCGTCGTCGCCCTCGCCGCGCTGGCAATCACCTGCGCCACCGGCGGTACCCCCTTCTTCGCACAAGAACGGGTCGGCATGCACGGGCGCCGGTTCAAGATGTTCAAGCTGCGCACGATGGTAAGCGGAGCGCATGCGATGCGTCAGAGCGTGATGCACCTAAACGAAGTAGACGGTCCGGTCTTCAAGATCCGAAACGACCCGCGCCTTCATCCGCTCGGACGTTTTCTGCGCCGCACGAGCATCGACGAACTGCCGAACCTCATCAACGTGTTTCTGGGCGAGATGTCGCTCGTCGGTCCGCGTCCGGCGCTCCCCAGCGAAGTCGAGCATTACGATGCCGTCGCATACCGGCGTCTAAGCGTCCCGCAAGGGATTACGTGTCTCTGGCAGATTAACGGTCGCAGCGACGTTTCGTTCGACCACTGGATGGAGCTCGACAACCGCTACGTCGACGAGTGGACCCCGCTCGGGGATCTGCTGATCGTGGCAAAGACCATTCCGGCCGTTCTACGGAAGGACGGCGCGCATTAGGCAGGCTCCTCATCTCCGGGTCGTTCCGGAGCTCCGGCCGCGGCATCGCTTTTCGATTGCCGGCTCCACGTTCTTTATCATGGGCGCGACCTTCGCATCCACCCTTCTCGGGTTCTTGCGCGAGGTTGCGAACGCGCGATACTACGGAACGCGGTGGGAGATGGACACATTTCTCGCGGCGGCAACGATTCCGACGATTCTCTTCGGCGTCTTCAACGGCGCGCTCGTAAGCGCGCTGGTTCCCACCTTCTCCGAGTATCTCGCGCACCGCAAGGAAGAAGAAGCGTGGCGGCTGGCCAGCACCGTGCTCAACGTGCTGGCGATCGTCCTAACGGCCTGCGCGATAATCGGATACTTCACCGCTCAGTGGTACGTGCCGCTCATCGCCCACGGCTTCCCCGCGCCGCAAATGGGCGTCGCGATTCGCATGACCCGCTGGCTGATGCCGAGCATCGTCGCGGTCAGTCTTAGCGGCGTGCTCTCGGCGATGCTCAACGCGTACCATCGCTTCCGCGCGGCCGCCCTCGTCGGCGTTGCCGTCAACGTGGTAACTATCGGCTGCGTCGTGCTGCTCAGCCACAGCTTGGACATTTACGCGCTCGTCCTTGGCACGGTTTTGGGCCTGACGGCTCAGATGCTCGTGCAGCTTCCCTCGTTTCTCTCGATCGGCAGGTACCGGCCGATCCTCGATCTTCGCCACCCCGGCTTGCGCAAGATCTGGACGTTGCTCGGGCCGATCATCGTCGGCTCGGCCGCCGGTCAGCTCGCGCTCTTCTTCGATCGTTTCTTCGCATCGACGCTCGCGCCCGGCTACATCGCTGGGATGAACTACGCCGTCAAGCTGGTAAATTTTCCCCAGCAAATCTTTGCGGCCGCAATCGCGACCGTCATCTTCCCGCTGCTTGCCGCGCAGTTTGCGCGCGAAAACCGGCGCGGCGTCGCGCGCAGCGTCGTCACGGGCCTGCGTCTGGTCAACTTCATCACGATTCCGTCGGCTTGTGCGCTGATCGTTCTCGCGCATCCGATGGTGCAGGCGCTCTTCGAACGCGGAACGTTCCAGGCGGGCGCCACCGATTTGACCGCATCGCTCTTGCCCTACGCCGCAATCGGGCTGATCGCGCTGGCGGCCAACGTCGTACTGACGCGGTGCTGCTTCGCGTGCCGGGAGACGCTCTGGCCGGTGACGATTTCGGTCGTCACCGTTATCGTCAACGTGCTGCTCTCGCTGGTTTGGCTGCCGAGTCTCGGTGCACGCGGTTTGCTGTTGGCGAACTCGCTGAGTCAAAGCATGCAGGCGGTACTCTTGCTCGTCGTCGTTGCACGGCTGGTCTCGGGGATCGACTGGGGAGCGCTGCTGCTCTCAGCCGGCAAGGTGGTGGTTTGCTCCATCGCGATGCTCTTGGCGCTGGGATGGATCGGCGCGCTCGGCGTTACTCCCGAGGCGACGCTCGCGTCGCGCGCCTGGTTCCTCTTTGGACAAATCGCGATTGGCGGCACGGTTTTTATAGCGGTCGCACGCATGCTCGGCGTCGAAGAGCTTAATCTTGCGTGGCGCACGATTGTGGCCAAATTCGAGCGGAACCTGGTGAGCCCGCCGGAGAACCGCGAAGCTCCGATTGCGTAGCGTTCTCGCCACAATTACACTCGGGCAGGCAGGCTAGGTTTTTCTCCAGGGCAAACGTTCCAACGCCATGCTCTCGATCCTGATGCCTGCTTACAACGAGGCGCATTCCATTGCCGAAAACGTATGCGAGACCGTCGAGACGATGGACGCACTCGGCATCGACTTCGAGATCATCGTAATCGACGACGGAAGCATGGATGGTACGCACACTGCTGCGAGCGCCGCGCTGCGCGCATTCCCCGATCGAGTCCGAGTCGTACGCTGCAACCGCAACGAAGGAAAGGGCAACGCGCTGATCTGCGGGGCGTCTTATTCCAAGGGAGACCGGGTGGCCTTTCTCGATGCCGACATGGATCTCCATCCCGAACAGCTCGAGGACTTCTTCGCGATCATGGAATCACGGCGCGCCGACGTGGTCATCGGTTCGAAGTTCCATCCCGACTCGAAGGTGGATTATCCGCCCGTTCGCCGCGTCTACAGTTTCTTTTACTACATGCTCGTTCGGACGCTCTTCGGTTTGCCGGTACGCGATACGCAGACGGGCATCAAGCTCTTCAAACGCGAGGTGCTCGATCGCGTCCTGCCTCGAATCTTGGTCAAGCGGTTTGCGTTCGATCTAGAACTCCTCGCCAACGTGCACCACTTCGGTTATCGCATCGCCGAGGCGCCGGTCACTTTAAACTTCACGCGCGTCTGCAGCCGGCTTCGTCTTGCCGCGGTCTGGAACGTCTTTCTCGACACGCTGGCGATCTTCTACCGGATGCGGATTCTGCATTACTACGACCGGCCCGAACGCCTGGCGGCGAAGCTCGATCGAACCGCCGGGTCGCACGAAATCGTCGTCCCTATCATCGTCGGAGATTAGTGGCCGTACCGGCCACTGCCCAAAACGCCGGTTCCCGTACCGCACTGGTGCTCTTGTTGCCGGGGCTCGGCGACGCCCTTGCCGCGGGTCCGATCCTCCGCGGCTTAAGCAACGCGGCGTGGACGGTCGACGCCGTCACCATGCACCCTCCGGTCAGCGAATACTTGCGCGCGCTGGGCATCGTGCGCAACGTCGTCGAGCTGCCGCTACGGCCAAGTCCAAGGGACGCGCTGCGGGCGATCGGCGTGCTGCGGCGCAACCGGTACGACGCGTGCATTCTGCCGTTTCCCGCGACGCGCTGGCAATACGCCGCGATAGCGCGCGGCGCCGGCGCACGCAGGCTCTTTCTGCACGACTACGGAGGCAGCGCGAGCCTCATCGCGCGGACGTCGCGCAACGTTCGGGTGCCGCTCCGCGGCGGGCATAGGCTCGCCGAGAATCTCCGGCTCGCGCGCGCCGCGGGGCTGCCACCGGACCCGGCCGATCTCCAGTATTGGCTGCCTGGGTCCTGGCATTCGGTGCGGCGACCGGGGACGCTGGGCATCCACCTGGGGTCGATGGCCTACAAGGGTAACGAAGTAAAGCGCTGGCCGTACGAGCGTTTCGTCGCATTGGCCCGCGCGCAGTCCGACAAAGGCCGCAGCGTGCGGTTCTTTCTAGGCCCGCACGAGGTCAGCGAGGCTCGCCGGGCCGAGCAAGACTTTCGGCAGAGCGAGGGAATCAGCATCATCCGCGAGCCTCTTGCAGACGCTGCGCGACGGCTCGCGGAGTGCGAAGTCTTTGTCGGCAACGACGCCGGATTCAGTCACCTCGCTTCGGGACTCGGCGTCAAGACGCTCGCGCTATACGGCATGACTAGCGAAATTCGAGGAGCTCCTATTGGACCGGCCGTCGCGCTACGCCCGTCGCTCTGTCCGGCGTGCCACGATGAAGGGCTGCGCGGCTTCGACTGCGTGCGGCGCATCGAGTATCGCTGTATTCTGCGCGACATCGAGCTCGAAGACGTGATCGAACGCGTCGACGCGCTTTTTACGGGTTCACCGCCGAGCTCGACCGTGGCCTTGGAAGGTCCGTTCCGCCTCTATGGAAAGGCTCACTCGTGAAGGAGCAGACCGTGCCGACGCGCGTGCTGGCCGGCGAGCGGCCGATGCCCGCGACCCTTCAGCGCGCGTTGGTTCCTTCGCTCTTCGTCGTGCTCGCGCTGCTCGTTACGACCGGATACGGCAGCGGCATACAGCTCAACGATGGCCAGGCCGGGCTGCACATCAACACTCTCGAGTTCTTAGGGCGGTTGCTTCACGCGTGGAACCCCCTGCTCGCGCTTGGAACCCATACCGGATTCTGGGTCCCTTATCAGATGCCGTACTCGTGGATCTACGGGCTCGCGCAAGTGCTGCACGTCCCGCAGGACGCTGCGCAGCACGTGGCGGTCTTCTTCGTTTATCTCGGCTGCCTCTGGTCGATGTACTACTGCTTGCGCAGCGTTGCGCCGTGGCTCGACGAGATCGCACGTATCGCCGGTTCGTGCGCATATCTCTTCAACATGTACGTCGCGCTGAACTCGCAGGCGCAGATCGTGTGGCTGCTGACCTACGGCGTGCTGCCCGCGATGATCGGCGTGACCGCTCGTGCGATACGCGGCGAGATGAATCTCTGGCGCGCGTCTCTTGCAATAGCGCTGCTCGTGCTGCTCGGCGGCGGAGTGAATCCTCCGCTGGTCGCCATCAACGTGGTCGTTCTCGCGATCTTCGTCGCAGTCACGATCGCGTTCGATCCGAAGCCCTCGGCAGCGTTTGCCCGCACCGCCCCCGTCGTCGCCGCCGCGGCAATCGCAACGTTCGCGATCAATCTCTACTGGCTCGCTCCGTTCGTCGACTATTTCCGCGGCGTTTGGCTCAACGGCGTCTTGAGCGAAGCGCCGTCGATGCACAACGCGGCGACCTCGTTCGCCAACGTCCTGCGAGGCCTTGGCCACTGGGCGACCTTCGTATCCTTTGCCGGTCGCGCGTACTTCCCGTGGGCCGCCGCATACGCGTCGGGAATTTTTGGCGCGCTGCTGTGGTTCGTGCCGATCGTCGCATTCGGCGGCATAGCCTTCCGGCGTAACCAACGCCCTGCGACGTTGTTTTTCTTAATTGTCACGCTGATCTCGGTTCCGATCGTCGTCGGCTACTATCACGACGAGCTCGGTGATGCGGTGACGACGCCCCTCTACGACCAGTTCTATCGGAACTTTCCCGGCTTCCAGATGTTCCGCTTCTCGTACAAATGGGTCGCCGGTGTCGAGTTCGGAATGTGCGGCCTCTACGCGCTCGGCGCGTACGCGATGATCTCGGCGCTCCGCGAAGCGATCGGCAAGCTCGCGGCTGCCGAGCAGCGAAGCCGGCTATGGCTCGTATCCGCCGCGCGAACCGTCGTCGTAGCGCTTCCGATTCTCATCTTCATTCCGGTGATCGTCGCCAAGATGAACTATCCGGGCGAATCGCTGCCGGCGTGGGAGTATCGCGAGAGCTCGCTGGTCGGCACCGATCAGCGCCAGCGCGTCGCGCTCTTTCCGACGCAGTTTCTCGAACAGTTCGACTGGGGCAATCCGCAGTTTTACATCGAGGACTCGCTGATGAGCCGGCCGCTGATCTACGGGCTGCTCGGCAGCGAGCCGTCGGAAGGCACCGACACCTGGGTACGGCGTGCTTATCGGGCGGTACGCGAAGGGCTTCCGTTCTCGCCCGACATGTATCGCGCAATGGGCGTCGACACGATCCTTCAGCGCGACGACTTCATTCCGGCCATCGACTTCAGTTCGCCCGGCGAGTGGCGCTTCAACAGCACGACGCTCACGCACGATCTGCTCCGCCGGGTCGTGCGAGCCACTCCGGTGCGTGCCGACGGACCGTTGCGCGTCTATCATCTCGGCGGTGCCTTGCCGCTGATCTACGGCGTTAGTCATCCCGTCATCAGCACGCTGCCCGCCTTCACCGATGCATATCTCGGCGACGTGGCGTCGATGGCGAAGGGGCGAGCGCAGTTCGATCCGCCATCGCGCTCGGCCGACGAGTTTTCAGCGGCGATGCAATCGCTCTCACCGATTCTTCCGGGTTCGCCTGAACAGGTTCGCGACCTCGCCGTAAAACAGGCGCTCGGGCGCGGCATTCGCGTGCACCCTCCGTCCGCCGATGCGGCATGGCTGACGCACTTTGAAGTCAAGACTACGGGCGTCTATTCGATCTTCGCACTCGATCAGTCGCTGCTCTTCAATCGCCCCGGTCCACAGACCATCGTCGTCGATGGGAAATACCTCTCGGCCGGATCGCCGGGCGGCGCGTGGACGGGTTACGGTAACGTCGTACTCACGCAAGGCGGCCACTGGGTCTCCGACGGGTATCTCGATCCCGACCTCGTCGTCGCGATCGTGAACACCGACGACCTTCGAGCGTGGGAAACCCGGATTGCCGCCCTAGCGCGCGCACTGCCGAAGAATCTCGCCACCGCGAGCCTCGTCTTCGCGCGGCGAGCGACGGTCGCGGTCCGCGCGCCCGGCCAATATCGTATCCGAGCGACGGCCGTAGGGCCCTTCGGTCCGGACGGCCTGACTCGCGCCCCGATTCGCCGCGTCCCGCGCGGAGGCGTTTTTCCGAGCGATCTCGGCGCGACGCTCCCGTACGTTCTGGGAAGCGGTATCGGGGGTACGTCGGAGCTGCTGATGCCGACGCAATGGTATCGCGACGACCCGTCCGTCTACCAATGGCAACGCGGCGATCCGATCTCGTGGTTGCTCTTTTCGCGACACGCGACCGTGCGCGTCTTCGCGAGCGGAAACGGCGGCGCGCACACGCGGGTAACGATGCGAATCAGCCGGCTGCAAGTTGCCGATGCGATGACCGTTACGGTTAATGGCGGCCACTCGCAGAGCGTCCAGATTTCCGGATCTGCGGCCGCCGGCCAAGCCTACGATACGCCCGACAGGCTCGACGGGCCGTCGCCCGTGGCGGTCGACTTTACGCTCGATCTTCGACCCGGCTGGAACGACGTCGCGTTCGCATTTCATCCCAACGGCGGCGAGCGTGCCGACCTCGGAGCCGATGTGATCTCGGCGGCGGTCGCACCCGACCTGCAGTTCGCGCGCATCGGAGCGGCGCCGAGCGCGCGTCCCGGGCGAACGTCGCTCGTCGCGTTCCAGGTCGCGAGGCCGCCCATGGGCGTTATCAGCGATCCCGAAATCATCGGCAACGCGGTGAACACGGGCAACCTCGGCGCGGCGCTCGCCGTCGCGCTGGCCCATGACGGACAGGTGCGCTACCGGCTCTTCCCGATCTCGCGCGACGGTTCGTTCGACATTCACTTCATGCACGCGTTTCCAAACGATTGGAACGACGCCTCGCAGCGCGTCGTCGGTATTTGGCTCGTCGCTCCGTCGAGCACCGCGACGTTCAACGGCCTCTACTACACGATGCACGCGATGCCGGCGCAGAACTTGCAGCACCCAAATTCGCTCGCCGATCTTCCGCTGCTCGTCGACGGCCGGCCCGTCGGCAAGGCGCCGGTATTCCTCAATCGCGGGCCGCACCGCGTCGCCAGCGGCGACCGGCAAGTAAAAATCGGATTGCTGACGGTCGAACCCGTCAACCTCACGCCGACGCAGGATCTTCCGCTCGTTTGGCAGCGCAGATCGGCGACGAGCGTCGACGTCACTGCGCGGAGCAGCGCAAATCCGTTCCTGCTCGTGTTCAATGAGGCGTACCACCCCGAGTGGAAGGCGACGCTCGACGGTGCGGTGCTGCCGCACGTCGTCGTGAACGGCGTCGCAAACGGCTGGATCGTGCCGAGCCTTCCGTCGGGCGGACAGATCTCGCTGGCATTTGGAGGGCAGGCCTACTATTTAATATCGGGCGCGATCTCGGCGATCGCGCTGCTTATCATGATCGTGCTGGCCTGGATGCCCGAACTCTGGCCGATCGATCCCGTAGAGCGTTGACGCGATCGGCCGCCGCGTGGGCGCTCCGCCGAGCCGTTCGCTTCGCAATCGGCACGTGCATCGTCGCGCTAATCCTGGCGACGACGCTTTCGGGTGACGCGGCCGAACGCTTCGCGACGACCGCTTATCTCGCCGCAATCTTTTCTGCGATCGTACTAATCGTCCAACGCTTCGTTCCAGAACCGGCGGCGGAGAGCCGCACGGCTTCGCCCGCACCCTTCCCTACATTCTTGGCGTATTCGACTGGGGTCGTCGTTCTCGTGAGCGTCGTCGGCGCGCTGGTGTCGCAACCGGGCGCGGAAGCGGTGACGATCGCGCTCTGCCTTGCCGCGGTGGGCGCGGCGGTTCTGGCGCGCTCCGGCGCTTTAGCGGCGCTCAACACTTCGCTCTTGCGCGGCGGCACGCTGCTCGGCGCTTCGCGATATGCGGCGCTCGCCGCCGTGTTCGCCGTATTCTTCGCCGCCTTTGCCGGCGGAGACGTCGCCGAAATCCTCGCGCAAGCCGCTTATAGATTGATGCTCTGCGCCGCCGTATTCATCGTTGCGTCGCTGCTCCTTCCGTCCAGTACGGGCGATTCGCTCCGCGCGATCTGGCTGCGAGTCACGGCGCTGCAAGATCGGGGAACCCTGGTTGCAGCCGTCGTAGCGGTCGGCGCGATGATCTGCGCCGGAGTCGTTCCGGCACCGTTCTCGGAGCCGTTTGCTGTTGCGGCGTATGCCGCGGCGCTCTGCGCCGCGGTCGGCGTCGCCATCGAATGCCGGCGCTTGCAAGACTAATTCCGATCGCGGCCGCCGCGATCTTCACGGCCTTCGTCGTCGTCAAGGGTGTCCCGACGCTCCGCCACGACTGGGCGTGGCCGATCGACCGCACCGCCGTCGCGTCGTTTCTCGGCGAGTCGCTCAACGGCTGGCTCTCGTCGGGATTTGGAACGCCGAATCCACACCCCACGACCTACCTCATCGGTCCACCCATCGCCGCTGCGATGTGGCTCTTCGGAACGCTCGCAGCGCTCGCGCTCTTCGCCGCGGCGATCGGATACGCGTGCATGCGCACGGTAGCCGCGGCGGCGGCCCATTTCGGCGCGAGCGCGACCGCGGCGAGCGGAGTCGGCCTCTTCGCGCTCTTCAATCCGTGGGTCTATAACGAGATCGTCGCCGGACATCTCGTAATGGTCTTGGCGTATGCTGGATTCATCGGACTCTGTGCCGAGATGTTGCGCGGTCGCGACGCGTCGAGCGTTCGGCTCGCGCTCTGGATCGCGCTGATCGAGGCGCAGCTCCAGTTCTATATCGTGGCGATGCTCGCGCTTGCAGCCTTTGCCGTCGCAACGCGCAAGTGGCAGCCCGCGGTCTTCGGCGCCATCTTCGCCCTGCCGTCGATCGCCGGGCTCGTCTTCGAGCGCGCAACGTTGCTGCGGATACCGTACGTCGTGGAGTGGCAGGCGAATCAATCGGTCTCTCCGCTGCCGCTGCTCGCGCTCGGAGGGTACTTTCCCGGTTATGCGGATCGCCTCGGGGTTGCCGCGTCCGTCGCCGTTTGGCTCGTGCTCGCACTCGCGCTCGCCGGTTTGGTTGCCGGCCTGCGCTCGCGCGCGGTCGTCACGATCGCGCTCGCCGCGGCGATCGTCTTCGTAGCGACGCTCGGCGTCCATGGACCGCTGGCGGGGGCCTACACCTGGATCGTCCGCAACGTTCCGGAAAGCGGCGTCTTTCGCGAGCTCTATGACTTGGCGGGGATCTTTGCGGCAGCGATCGTGCTGCTCGCGTGCGCTGCGTGCGCGCGCATTCGCCGCTTGGAATACGTCGCGCTCGCGGCGGGAGTTGCGCTGACCGTCACGTGGCTGATTCGGCCGCCCAGCGATCTTTGGGTGGCGTCGGCTGCGTATCCGCATCCGGCCGTCGCCGCGCCTCCGTTTACCCGCATCGCGCTTTTGCCGGCATTTCAGCCACTCGCATTGCGCGGAGGCGAGGGTGGCGGCGCCGATCCTGACGCATACGTCCGTCCCGGCGGCATCGCAAGCGTTAACGAATACTTTCCGACTTATCCGGTGGATATGGCGCTCGCACGTTACGAGCAGTCGGCGGACGTCGTGCCTCTACGCGCGCTTGGCGTAAGCGAGATCGTGCCGCGACCATGGCTCGTCTCTAAAGTGCACGGCGGGATCGGGCTCGCCGCGACGTCGCTCGCGCCGCGGTTGCCGGGGCGCGCGCTCGCGGCGGCGCAAAGCGTCGACGGCGCAATGCCGCTGATGTCCGAGTGTCCGGCGTTGACGCTCACGAGTCTTACATGGCGGCTCGATGCGTGCGCGCTCTTTTTCGGCGACGCACCGGGCTACGCGCCCGTGCGGCCCATTATCGCGCCCAGCGATTCGATCGATCCGCAAACTGCGTGGATCGACGCGCGCCTTGCATTTCCGGAGAATCCGGCGCTCGCCCAGGGAATCGGCGGCGCGCTTACCCAGTCGGTGTCTCCGCTGCCGGTGGAATCGAATGCATGGCTGCTCGCGTTCGTTCGCGGATCGTTGCGCGCTCCGGACGGAAGAGTGCTCGCAAGCAACGATGGCGCGTTCGCGTGGTTGTGGATTCCGCGCGGCGTATTCTCGGTCGAATGCGCCGGGCTCTGCGAACTCGTCGCGCAAACGGCGCAGCTGCCGCACGTGCCGCCGAGTACCGCGCCCGCGCAGGGGCGCGCCTTTGCGTTTCGGCGCATCCTGTCCTGGCTATACGTCGTCGACGCGACCGGGGATGATGGCGCGCACTCGCAGCGGCTCACGCCGGCAATTCTCCGCTTTAACGAGCGTTACGATCCCGGCTGGCTCGCCTTCGCGAGCGGCAGGGTGCTGCGCCACGTTCGCGTCGATCTTTCGGTAAACGGCTGGTTTCTTGGGACGTTGCCGCAGACCGTCGTTCTGGTACAGGCGACCGCAGTCGTACAAGCGATTGCAGAATTTGTCGCTATTCTCTTCGCGCTAGCGTTGCTGAAGGCGCTCGTCCGCGCGCCGACGAAGCGCACGTAAGTGACCATGACGACGCTCGTTCCTTTTGTCGATTTGAAGGCGCAGTTCCGTTCGCTGCGCGCGGAGCTTCTTCCGCGCATAACGCAGGTAATGGAGGACGCGAGCTTCATCCTCGGACCCGACGTCGCCGCTTTCGAAGAGAACTTTGCGCGGTACGTCGGCGTCGAACACTGCGTCGGCGTTGAATCGGGAACGGCGGCGGTGCAGTTTGCATTGGAAGTGCTGGGAATCGGACCCGGCGACGACGTTATCGTTCCGGCAAATACGTACATCGCGTCGGCGCTTGCCGTATCGGCCGCGGGCGCGCGGCCGGTGCTCGTCGACGTCGACGCAAATTACTTGATCGACCCCGACCTCCTGGAGCGCGCGTTGACGCCGTCCACGAAGGCGATCATGCCGGTGCACCTCTACGGTCAGGTCGTACCGATGGAGCCGATCCTGGAGTTCGCGCGGCGGCACGGCGTCTTCGTCGTCGAAGATGCGTGTCAGGCGCACGGTGCGCTCTGGAACGGCCGGCGCGCCGGCAGCTTCGGCGACGTCGCCGCATTCAGTTTTTATCCGGGCAAGAATCTCGGGGCCTACGGCGACGCCGGCGCCATCGTCACCTCGGATGCGGCGCTCGCCGAGCGGCTGCGGCTGCTGCGCGATTTCGGGCAGCGCAAGAAGTACGAGCATCTCATCAAAGGCGGCAACTGCCGCTTGGACTCGATTCAGGCGGCGATACTGGACGTGAAGCTGCGCCGTCTCGACGAGTGGAACGAAGCGCGTCGCCGCCACGCGGCCTCCTACGATGCGCGGCTTTCGAACATCGGAATTAAACCGCCGGCACGCGTCGCAGGCGAAGCGCACGTCTATCACCTCTACGTGATCGAAGTCGAGCACCGCGACCGTGTCGCCGACGCGTTGCGCCAACGCGGTATCGCGACCGGAATCCACTATCCGATACCGATTCATCTGCAACCGGCTTATGCCGAACTGAACCTCGGCCGCGGCAGTTTCCCGCAAACCGAGCGCTTCGCGGAACGAATCCTCTCGCTTCCGATGTTCCCCGAGCTCACCGACGAACAGATCGATCTTGTGGCCGCGGCGCTCGCGAGCGCGCAACCGCTCGCCGTCGCGTAGCCGCCTCCCGCTCGACTCGCGGCGCGATGGCGAAGAAACCGCTCGGAATAGCGGTCGTCGGAGCCGGTTACTGGGGACCGAATCTCGTCCGCAACTTCTACGCTTCCGAGGAGTGGTCGGTGCGTTGCGTCGTGGAGCGCGACCGCGGCCGGCTCGAACGGCTGCTGCGTCTCTATCCGACCATCGAGGGCCACGCGTCGATCGATGCCGCGCTTACCGACCGCGGCGTCGACGCAATCGCCCTTGCCACGCCGCCGCGCACGCATCACGATCTGGCCGCGCGCGCGATCGAGGCCGGCAAGCACGTGCTCGTGGAAAAGCCGCTCGCCGAGTCGTTTAGCGATGCCGAGGATCTCTGCATTCGCGCGCGGCGCGCCGGGCTGTGCCTCATGACCGATCATACCTTTCTCTACACCGGTTCGGTGGAGAAGCTCCGCGCGCTGCGCGACTCGGGCGAGCTCGGCAAAATCTATTACATCGACTCGACGCGCGTCAACCTGGGTCTGTTTCAGGAGAGCAACGTGGTATGGGATCTTGCGCCGCACGACGTGTCGATTCTCAACTACATTCTAGACGAGCTGCCGTCGTCGGTGGCGCTGCAGCTCGACGCGTGCGTTCACGCAAAGGTTCCCGACGTAGCGTTTCTGACGATGTGGTATCCGAGCGGTACGCTCGTACACGTGCATTTGAGCTGGCTCTCACCGGTCAAGATTCGGCGCACGATGATCTCCGGAAGCCGCAAAATGGCGGTTTGGGACGACGTCGAGCCGACCGAAAAGGTCTACGTCTACGACAAGGGTGTCGTGCTCGATCCGTCGAGCTCGACGCTGCAGCAGCAGATGGTCTCGTACCGCTTGGGCGATCTGCACGTTCCGCTGGTCGATAATCGCGAGGCGCTGGGCAAGCTCGTCTCCGATTTCGCCCGTGCGATTACCGAGAGCTCGCCGACGCGTTCGGACGGTGAATTCGGTGCGGGCGTGGTGCGCGTGATCGAGGCGGCCTTGCGTTCGGCCGAACTCGAAGGCGCGAAGGCCGAGGTGTGAGCGCGGCGGCGCCTCCGGTGCGATTTTCGCTGATGCTGCCGACGCTTAACGAAGCGGCGCGCTTGCCGGCGATTCTCGAATCGATCCGGCGCCAGCGGTATCCCGCTTCGCAGGTCGAGCTGCTCGTCGCCGATGGCGGATCGACCGACGATACCGTAGCGATTGCCGAATCGTTCGGCGCGCGCGTCTTTCACAATCCGATTCGCCGTGCGGAGCCCGGCGCCGCGATGCTGCTGCAGCAAGCCACGGGCGACGTTGCGATGTGGCTCGCCGCCGATAACGTCTTCGCCGGCGACCGGTTTCTCGAACTTATGTCGCGCCCGTTCGCCGATCCGAACGTGCGTGCGGCCTTTCCGAGTCTGGTGAGCACGCGCCAAGACGGCGGCACGGCGCGCTATTTCAACGCATTCAGCGATCCCTTCAACCACTTTCTTTACGGCGCCGGGACCTCGCCGGCTTCGTACCATCGCACGTATAACGTCAAGCGGCGCGGCGCAGGCTACGTCGTCTACGATTTTGCATCGGGGCCGCGGGCGCTCATCGCATTGGCGCAAGGATTCACCATGCGCCTTCCCTACCGTAAGCCGGATGGAACGGACGAAGACGACGTAGCGCCGGTGGCGATGCTGCTCGCAGATGGCGCCGAGATCGCCTACGTCGAGGATGCGCGGCTCGAACATCACACCGTCGCCGGCATCGGCGACGCTCTGCGCAAGTTTGGTCCGCGCTTTCGCGCGCGGATGACCGACTCCGGATATCCGGTTTGGGATCGTCTGCGCGCGTCACGCCGGCGCCAGCGCGTGCGGGCCTATCTGTGGCCGTTCTACTCGGTAAGCTTTGCCTTACCGACCCTCGCCGCGATCGTGGGATTGATTCGCGACCGGCGCTCGGAATGGCTCTACCATCCGTTCGTCAGCGCCGCCTTCGGTTTCGAGTTTTGGCGCCAGGCGGGAATCGTCGCGGCGCAACGCCTGCAGCGCCGTGTCTAGCCGCATCGTTCCCCGGCGGCTTTCGAAGACTTCGCTCCAATAGCGCATCATCACGAGCCCGTCCTCGTGGCGTCCGAGCAGATCCGGCACGGGCTTGCCTTCGATCGTGTCGATTAATAGCGACGCAAAGTTGATCCCCGCCGCGGTCGTCAGCGCCAGCGTTCCGGAGAACCGCGGATTCATCTCGATAATCGAGAAGCCGGCGTCGGAACGCAGCATTCCCTGGACGTTGGCGGGGCCGGTGAGCTCGCTCTTCTCGACCACGTCGCGCGCGATCTTCTCGATGAGCGGGTGCCGATAGGTTCGCCCTTTGACGGAGACGCCGGCCTTAATAGCAATTCGTTCGCGCGGAACCGCGGCGACGACCCGTCCGGGCTCGGCGGCAAAACAATCGACGGTAAACTCCGTCCCGTCGACTCCCTCCTGTACGATAAGGTCGTGGCGTCCACGCGCGGCTTCGTGGAGGGAGGCAAGACTCTCGATACGCGACGTGCCGACCGATCCGGATCCGCGCCGCGGCTTGAGATAGACTGGAAACCGCTCGACGTCGATCGATTCGGTATACGGCAGCGTCGCCGGTCCCGGCACGCCGATCGAGCGCAAAAAATTTGCGAACTCCAACTTGTCGCCGGTGCGCTGGACGATCTCACGCCCGGGCAGCGCGAGCCGGCATCCGATCGACTCGAAGAGCGCCCGCGCTTCGTCGAGCGGCAGGAACTCGCTCTCGACGATGAGCGGCACGAGCAGGTCGATCTGCAGACGTCGCGCTGCTTCGAAGCAGGTCTGTGCGAACTGCGCCGAATCGGCGGGCGGAAGTTCGACGAACGCATCGACGAATGCTCGGGTCGCATTGAGCGGGTTCATGTCTCCGGCGGCGACGAACGCGACGCGGCCATCTTCGTGAAGCGCTTTGATGACCGATTGCGCCGTCACCGTTCCGGCGGCAGTGATCATGACGCGGCGCACCGGAGCGCGCGAGCTATCAGCGTGCATCGTGCGGCGTCCAGGGTTTACGGAGATCTCTCAGGCCGATGCGTCCCGCGTGATGGTAGATGAAGAAGCGGTTATCCGGACCCACGTAGACGGTCTCCATGGTCAGCGGGTCCTGTCCGTAAAAAACGATCGCGTTGGTCGAGCGATCGTAGACGGCGCGCCAGTGGTAGCCGAATGGCAAATGCGTGTAGTCATAATGCGTTGCCGGTCCGCAGCCTGCAAGGCCGACGAGCGCCCCGGCGGCGAGGCGCGTTAAATTAATAGGCTCGAACGTTGCGCAAGCCGGCCGCTTTGAACGCGGCGGCGATCGCCTCCGCTTGCGAGCCGGATTCGGTATAGATCACGACGGACCGTCCCTCGGCCACGGCGTCGCCGAAATTGTCGACCTCGTCCGACGGGATGTCGAAGCCCGCGAGGTAACGCCGCGTCGGATCGTCGTGATGCGAAAAATCGCTCAGCTTTCTACCCGGGCCGCCGCCGAGCCCCGGGACGTCCGTTCCGGTCTCATCCCACACGCCGACGCCCTTGGTCATGTCGTCGGAAAGCGAGTTCGTCTCCATCTCTTCGATCACGTCGACGAACTCGAGCTGGCAGGGCTCGTCGTCGTCGATGGGCGGCGTAGCGCTAACGACCTTGACTTTCGTCAGGTCGATCTGCTGCGCCGCGAGCGCGTCTTCCAGCGCCTTGTGATCCGGATCCGGAAATATGCCGACGACCAAGTCTGATGCCACGCGAATGAGACTCCTTTTGAGACTTCTTGAACTTCAGCTTTCGTATAGCCTGATGGCGTGGCCAAGCCGTTCGACGCCTACCCGGATATTCTTCTCCGAGGCATTCGAAAAGTTAAGCCGCATGCCGTCGTGTACGTCGCGCGCCGGATAGAAATTGACGCCCGGAACGAAGACGACTTTCGAACGTGCCGAGATGCGCAGCAGCTCGGTCGTATCGACCTGCGGCACGGTCACCCATAAAAACATTCCGCCGGCCGGTCGCGTAAAGCGCACGCCCTCGGGCATGAACTCGGATAGTGCCTCGGCCATGACCCCGCGACGGCGCGCATAGGTTTGGGCGATGTTGCGGACGTGGCCGTCGAACGCGTTTTCGTCGCTTGCGTATTCATGAAACACGTACTGGGCGAACGTTCCGCTATGCAGATCGGCGCCTTGTTTTGCGAGCACGATCTTTTCGCGGATCTCGTCGTCGGGAATGACGAGCCACGCGATGCGCATACCAGGCGCCATGATCTTGCTCCCGGTTCCCAAGTAAATGATCGGCGCGGTCGTCTCGTGCGCGATGAGCGGCGGCAAATTGTCGCCCTCGAATCGCAGCTCGCCGTACGGATCGTCCTCGACGATCGGCAGGCCGAAATGATCGCAAATCCGCACGACGATCTCCCGCCGGCGCCGCGAGAGCGTACGTCCGGTCGGGTTTTGAAAGTTCGGCACGAGATAGAGAAACTTCGGAAACGGATCGGCGCGGTCGAGCACGCGCTCGAGCGATTCGGGGATTAAACCTTCCTCGTCGGTGTCGACGGTGAGATAGCGCGTCTGGTACGCATCGAATGCTTGAATAGCGCCGAGGTAAGACGGATCTTCGAGCACGACGTGATCGCCGGGATCGAGAAAGATCTTGCCGACCAAGTCGAGTCCTTGCTGCGAGCCGTTGACGATGGTAACGCTCTCGGCCGAGAAGATGCGGCCGAAGCGGCGCGTCAACCGTTCCGCGACCCACGTGCGCATCTCGGGAATGCCTTCGGTCACGCTGTACTGAAGCGCGGCCGGCCCGAGCTTTTCCATGACTGCATGCGTCGCAGCGGCGATCGCGGCTGTGGGAAAAAGTTCCGGCGCGGGTAGGCCGCCGCCAAACGAGATGACGTCGGGTTGCTGGGTTACCTTAAGCATCTCGCGTATCGTCGATGCACGTAGGTGCGCCGTACGCTGTGCGAACTGCGCAGCTCGCGAGATAGTGGCCATGGCGAGAAGTTAGGCGGTAGGCATCGGGGGTCCGCTTATCGGGGCACCGCTTGCCGGTCCGCCGCTAGGGCCCGACGGATGACCTGCGACCGAGTCGCCGGCAAAGGAGAGGAGCGTTGCGCCCAATCCGATCAGCCCGACGAAAATGAGCACGAGCGTTCCGACGACCGGAACGAGCTCCGCAGCGCTGATCAGCGCGAGGCCGACGAGCAGCGCGACGAGTGGGGACGGGGTAGTCGCCGGGCTCACGAGTTCGCAAAGGCGGCGCCCGATCAGCAGTGAGAGCGCTGCGGTGCCGAGGAAGACGCCGGCGAGCAAAAAGACGAGCTCGAGTAAGATGAGCGGGATAAGCAGTATCGTGATCGCCAGCAATACGGCGAGCGGAATGACGGCGACGCAGCCGAGCACCCCAACCGTTACGCTCAGTCCCGGGTGCTTTTCGAGCCGGTCGAGCACCATCCGCGTTCGCAAGGGGAAGATCAAGAAGACCAGCAGAGCGAGCAAATTCCAGGAGAGCCGCCAGAGCAGGCGGTGATCGGGGAGGAGCGGGTTGTACGGCGCTTCGGCCGGCGCCCACGGAACGACGGCCTGCGTGACGGCACCGCCGACTTGGTTGATCTGTCCGGTGACCACCCCGCCTGGGCGAGTATCGCAGCTGCCGCCGATGGCAGTGCAGTCACCATGAACGACGCCGGCAATCGTCGCATCGCCAAAGATCACCGTGAGATCGCCCTCGACCACCTCGCCGGGCTCAACGACGACCGAACCGAAGTAGGTGCCGCCGTGATAGATCGCTTGCGTGTCGGCCAGCGCGACGGCAGGGAATGCGAACGCGGCGAGAGCGAATGCGAAAATTGCGGCGAGTCGTAAGGTCACGAGCGTTCTCCTCGAACGAGATACAGCGCGATCAACGGCCGGAAGCGCCGATACCCGTAAAGGACCGCGGCGAGCAGGAGAAGATCGATCAACAGAACGCCGGTAACGGCGGCCGCGGCGAGCGGCGCAGCGGGCGCGACGGCGTGCATTATCGCACCGAACGTGGCGAGGTTTCCACGCAAGAACGCGGTCGCGGCCGCGGCGAAACGTCCAACGTCGTGGGCGCGCAACGCGGCGAACGCGGCGACTGCCCATGCGATGCCTAGATAAAGAAGAAGCGCGGCTCCGAAGGGCGCGCGCCGCGGCGCGCGCGTTCGCGTTGCGTGGGTGGCGGAGACGACCGCGGCGGTAAAATCGGCGTGAACTCCGGGGGGGCGTGCCGTCGTCAGCAGCGCGTCGATCACGCGCAGCTCCTCGAAAAGCGCCGCGCATCCCACGCAGGAGCGCAGATGATCCGCAACCGCGTGCGACCGGCGCGGATGGAGCGCGGTATCGAGATAGGCGTCGAGCAGCGGCTCACACGAGGAGCAGCGCACTGGTTCCCCCTTTTTGCGGAACCTGCAGCGCGCCCACGGCGCGCAGCTCGCGCTCGCGCATCTTCTTTGTTAGCGCGATCTTACCACGATGAATGAGCGTCTTTACGTTGCCAAGCGAGAGACCCAGCGTGCTCGCGATCGTTTGGTACTCCATGTTGTCGAAGTAGCGCAACGCTAGGACGGCGCGCGTACGTTCGGGGAGTTCGGAGAGCGCCGCGCGCAGCTCGCGCTCGGCCTCTTGACGCAAGACTCCGCCGGCGGGATCCGCCTGGGGCGAAACGTCGGGCAGGGCGCTTTCGAGCGACTGGTCCTGCGGCAGCTCCTGCAACTGCGGGGCGCGCAGCGACTTGGCGAGATAGGTTCGAATCACGTTTCGGGCAATCTGATAGATCCAGGTCGAGAACTTTCCGAGTTGAGGGTTGAACGTGCCGAGGTGCGCGTAGGCGCGCAGAAACGTCTCCTGCGACAGGTCCGCCGTGTCGGACGAGTTGCGGACGGTTGCGCCGATGAAGTTCGCGATCCCGCGTTTGTAGCGATCCACGAGCACGCCGAAGACCTCCCGTTCCCCGGAGCGCACTCGATGCACCAGAGCTTCGTCGCTCTGATCATGGAATGCCATCTCCCCTCGATTCGGTTCCTCTGGGCGCTCTTACCTAGGCTCGGCGCCGTTTGTTACAAGGAGACGAGCCGCGGATTTGCCGCGTCGCGCGCCGAGAGGATCGGCGGCCGACCGGCAAGCGGCCACTCGATACCGATATCGGGGTCGTCCCAGGCGACGGCAAACTCCTGGGCAGGGTCGTAGAGCGCGCTCTGCTTGTAGGCGACGACGGTTTCGTCTTCCAACGCAAGGAAGCCGTGCAGAAATCCGCGCGGCACGTAAACTTGCTTTCCCTCCGCGGCGGAGAGCGTGCGTCCGAACCATCGGCGATACGTTGAGCTTTGCGTTCGCAAATCGACGATTGCATCGAAAACGCTGCCGCGAACGATGCCGATCAGCTTGGCCATGCGCCAATCGCCGTGCAGGCCGCGCAGCACGCCGCGGTGCGAGAGGGAAACGTTGTCTTGAACGAACTCGTCATCTATTCCGCACTTCCGATAACGATCGCGCGAGTACGTTTCCCTGAAAGAGCCGCGTTCGTCGGCAAACGCGCGCGGCGTCAGCAGCAACGCTCCGGCGAGAGGTAATTGCTCGACCTCCATGAGAAGCACTCTACTATGAACGGCAGCGTGAGTCCGCCCGGCACGTTCGTGCTCAGGCGCGGGCTCGAGCGCCTTCGTACGAGCGCCATGCTCAAGCAGAGTGCGCTGGTGTTCTCGGCCGGTATGGTGCTCAACGTCTGCAACTTCATCACCCATGCCGTTGCCAGCCGCGAACTCGGCGTCACCGTATACGGCGGGCTCTACGCGCTGATCAACGCCGCGCTCATTGCCGCATTGCCGGCTGCGTTCGTCGCACCGGTCGTCGCCCAGCTCGCCGCAGAGTTTCGCGCGCTGCACGACGACGGCCACATGCGCGGCCTGACGCAGCAAGTCGGCGACGGCTTCGCGCGCCTCGGGCTTCTCTACATGGTCGTCGCAGCCTTCGCGGCAATTCCATTCGCGCGCTTTCTCGACGTTCCGGTCTGGTCGGCGCAGTTCGTCGGATTGATTGCGGGCATCGCGCTCTACCTGAGCGCGCTGCGCGCCATCGCGCAAGGGACGCAAGACTTCGTCGGATTTTCTTTCTCAAACGCGATCGAGGGTGTCGCCAAGGTTTGCGGAATCGTCGCGCTGCTCGCGGTGGGACTGAAGCTGGGTGGGGGAATCATCGGATTCTTTATCGGCCCGGTCTTCGCGCTCGTCTATCTCGGCGCGCGGCTGCGCGGTCGTTACCGCAATGTCGAAGCGCGCAGCATTCGCTACGACTGGCGGCGGATTCTCAACGCCGGCGCCGGAGCGGCGGCCGCGTCGATTTCGCTCGCGTTGATCGGCTCGGCCGACGTCGTTCTGGTCAAGCACTTCTTCGATCCGCACTCGGCCGGCCTGTACGCGGCCGCGTCGCTCGGCGGAAAGATGTTGCTGTATCTGGTCGGTTTTATTCCGACGGTGCTGCTGCCGCAAGCCGCCGACCGTCACGCGCGCGGCGCACGAACGCGCGAGGTTCTAACGGGAAGCCTGTTGCTGTTTGCGGTCGTCGCGCTCTCCGGGCTCTTCGTGTTCAAATATTTCGGCATCGACGTGCTCCACGCGCTCGTCGGTCACGCCTTCGACGCTGCGGCGCCGCTGCTGCTGATCTATGGTTTGGCGATGGTCCTGCTCGCGTTCACCAATGCGCTGACCACCTACGGCATCGCGACGCATCGGTTGGCCTTCACCGTGCCGCTCCTAGTCTGCACGCTCGGGACGCTCGGAACGATCGTCGCAGTCCATTCGACGCTTGCTACCGTCGTCGAGATCCTCGTTGCGGGAAATGCGGTGGCTGCCGTTGCGGTTACGATCTCGCTCCTCGCACAGCGAAACACGATCGGCCGCCGGTCGACGGTGTGACGCGCGTCCTTTTGATCGGCGGGTCAGGTCAGCTCGGGTCGGCGATTCGGCAACGATGGAACGACTGTGACATCGTTGCTCCGGCGCACGGAGAAGTGCCGCTCGAAGAGAGCGCGACCTTGCGCGACGCGCTCGACCGGATTCGTCCCGACGTGCTCGTTAACGCGGCCGCGTTTCACGACGTCGACCGATGTGAAAACGAACCGGAACGGGCCTTCGCGGTCAACGCCGTCGCGGTAGGCAGAGCGGCATCGCTCGCGTTCGAGCGTAGCGTGCTCTTCGTGACGATCAGCACCGACTACGTCTTTGACGGAAAAACCGACGAACCGTATGGCGAAGAGGCCCGGCCGCATCCGCTCTCGGCGTACGGCGCCTCGAAGCTTGCCGGCGAGTATCTCAGCGATCGAATCGGCTCGCGCGCGTTCGTGGTGCGAACGTGTGGGCTTTACGGACGCTCGCCGTCGTCGCGCAAGCCGCTCGTCGAGCGCGCGCTCGATCACCAGCGTGAAGACGGGCCCCTGCGCGTCGTCGCCGATGTGTTTGCCTCGCCGACCTATGCCGGCGACCTGGCCGTTGCGCTGCGGCGGCTGATCGAGACCGAGGCCTACGGTCTCTATCACGCGGTGAATACCGGCCCCGTGAGTTGGTACGAGTTCGTGGTCGCCGCGGCCGAGCTCGCGGGCAGGGCGGTGCCGATCGAGCCGATATCCGCGATAGACTGGAAGCCGGCGGCGATACGACCGCGCTTTTCGGCTTTGAAAAACGCACGCCTAGGGACCCTCGGCATCGGCATGCCGAGCTGGCGCGACGGAATTAAAGCCTACCTTCAAGTAAGATAGACCCCATAATGGAACTGCGGATCGATCGTCGCTGCGTGGAGCGCTGCCGAAAGCTGGCGGCCGGCATCGCCGATCCCGTTGAGACCTTTATCGCCGCGCACTCGACCGTTTCGGTCGAGCGGGCGGTGCTGCGCCTGCTCGGCGTCGACGGCGTTACCGCCGACGAGGTACCGGTCCCTAACGCGGTCGTCGATACGATTCCGCCGGACGCGCGCGGGCACGGCGTCGCATTGCCGTTCGGGAAAGCCGTCGCCGAGACGGGTCTCGAGCCGCCGGCGGTGGCACAGGCGGTGGCGCGCGGCGAGATCGCGCTGGAGCAGTTTGCATCGACTCCGGAGCGCGCGGCGCGCGGCGCGCTGCGACCGTATGTCGACGCGGTCCTCGCTCGCATCGCCGGCCGTCGCGAAGAGCGGGTGGAACGCTTGGCTCGTCTTCCGCAACTCCCGCCGCCGCTGTTGTACGTCATCGTCGCGAGCGGGAACATCTACGAAGACCGAACTGCCGCCGTGGCCGCCGCGGAGGCGGGCGCGCAAGTAATCGCCGTGATCCGTTCCACCGGGCAATCGCTGCTCGATTTCGTACCCTTCGGTCCGACGACCGAAGGGTTCGGGGGCACGTACGCAACGCAGGCAAACTTCGCGATCATGCGCGCGGCGCTCGACGAGATCGGAGCAAAGCTGGGCCGCTACATCATGCTGACGAACTACGCAAGCGGCCTGTGCATGCCGGAGATAGCGGTGATGGCGGCGCTCGAGCGGCTCGACATGCTGCTCAACGACTCGATGTATGGAATTCTTTTCCGCGACATCAACATGAAGCGCACGTTTGTCGACCAGCATTTCAGCCGCATGCTCAACGCCTACTCCGGAATCATCATCAATACCGGCGAAGACAACTACCTGACGACGGCGGACGCGGTCGATCAGGCCCCGGCGGTCTTGGCCTCGCAGTTCATCAACGAAGAGTTTGCGCACCGCGCGGGGCTGCCCGACGCCCAGATCGGATTAGGCGACGCCTACGAGATCAACCCGGATCTCGAAGACAGCTTCCTCTATCAGGTTGCCCAGGCGCAGCTAGCGCGCGAAATCTTCCCGGAGGCCTCACTCAAGTACATGCCGCCGACGAAGCATATGACCGGCGACGTCTTCAAGGGCCATTTGATCGACGCGATGTTCAATCTGACTTCGGTGATGACGCATCAGAGCATTCATCTGTGCGGCATGCTGACCGAGGCGATCCACACGCCTTTTCTCGGCGATCGCGCGCTCTCGCTCGAAAACGCGCGCTACGTGATGAACACGGCCCGCAACTTTGGGGACGAGATCGTCCTGCGGCCCGGAGGGGCGATCGAACGGCGCGCGCAGGCAGTTCTGAACGGCTGCGAGACGTTGCTGGAGCGCGTCGCGGAGTTGGGGTTGATGCACGCGATCGAGGCCGCGTCGTTTGCGGACGTTTCTCGAACGCCGGAAGGAGGGCGAGGATTCGACGGCGTCTTCGCCCGTTCCGACGACTATTACAATCCGTTCGAGGACGCGCTGCGCTTGACCGAAGCGGGGGCACGCGCGTGAGCAAAGTCGTGAAGCCCTATGGCGATACTCAGAACGACGGCAAGGTACAGCTGTCGTTCACGCTCCCGATCGAGTGGAGCGAAGCGGCCGACGAAGCGGCGCGGCAGCTCGCCGGGAAGATGGGCTTCAACGACGTGCAGGTCGTGGACGGCCGGAGAATCGCATCGGGTTTTTCGTTCTTCGTTTTGTATGCAAGCACGCCGCAGGGTATCGACGTCGAAGCCGTTCACGCGCCGTCGGTGCAAGCTCACGCGATGTCGATGGAAGAGATCGACGTCTTTGTGACCGAACGACTAGGACGAAAGATCCGAATTGCGGGAGCCTGCATCGGTACCGACGCTCACACGGTCGGCATCGACGCGATTCTCAACATGAAAGGTTACAA
>DATASC010000146.1:0-4202 GCA_036269355.1 Candidatus Cybelea sp.
CGCGTACCCGACCTCGTGACGATCGTCACCGCACTGATCGGCTTCGTCGCGATGTTCGTCGTCGCCAATGGAAGCGCGGCGCTCATCGACTACTATTCGGGACGATCGCACCCCCAAGACATCGTGCAGATGTTCAAGCACTTGCACGATCCGGTAACGATCGGCATCTTCGTCGCATTCGCGGTGATTTTTGCGCCCTTCACCGAGGAGACGCTCTTTCGCGTCTTCTTCTTCAATCTCGGCCTCCGCTACGGCGGCTTTTGGAGCGGCGCGATTCTCAGCGGCGCTCTCTTCGGAATCGCGCACGGCGATCCGTACGCCGCGGTGCCGCTCGCGCTCGGTGGAATCGTGCTCTGCGCCGTCTATTATCGCACGCGCAACGCTTACGCCTCGATGATTTCGCACGCGCTCTTCAACACCGTGTCGATCGTCACGCTCCTGACGACGCCGAAGATTACGTAACCACTCGGACCGCGTCGAGAATTGCATCGGCGCCGATTCCCGGCGTGTCGAGATACGTCAAGCGATGTTGCAGCGCCGGCGGCTTCGTCGTGGTCGCCGGACGGCGCTCGAAACCGCGATCGCGCACGTAGCGTCCAACGAGGTGGATCGCGTCGGGATTCGGCTCGTCGTACCAGTCGGGATGATGGGCGATCCAAAGCCCGACCGTCGGCACTCCGCCGCGTGCCATCGTGAGATGCAGCGGACCCGCGGGAATGCCGATGAAGAGATCGATGCGGTTTGCCAATGCCTTGTAGAGCCGGCCGAACGGCTCGTCGGCGTCGCCGAAAAGCGAGCGGAACCCGGCGACGCCTTCGCCGAGATCTTCGTCGTCCATCGAGATAAAACGCCACGCTTGCGGCAGCCGCCGCATCGCCTCGACGAAGGCGCGCGCCTCCGAGCCGTCGCCCCAGTTCTTGCGTGTCGCGGTCACGCCGCTGCGTGAGATCACGCCTAATCGCGCGGACGGCGGCGCGAAACGTGCGAGGCGTTCGTCGAGCACTCGCTGCGCGGCAGGCGGAGCGTTAAAGTCGATCGCGTTAGCAAGCGGCACGGCGAGATCGATCGCGGCGAGGCGCTCGCGGCGTACGAGCAGTCGCGCGGCATTGCGCGCCTTGGTGTGAAACGGGAACGGCGTACCGCCCTCCGTCTCCGGATAATCGGTCCATAGCAGCGCCTGCGGCGCAAACCGGCGCACCGCAGCATCGAGCGGCGGCGGGACGTCGAGGCTCACGCTGCGCCCGTTGCATTGCGCCAAACGCAGCCCGAAGTGATCCGCTCCGCGCGGCGTTCCGTAGCTCGGCGAGCGCACGCCGGAGAAGAGTGCTTCGACGCCCGCGCATCCTTCGGCGACGCTAATGTAGTCGTCGCCGAAACGCGTGATCGCGTAGGTGTTGGACGGCTCGAGCAGCGGCGCGAGAACTCCGAAGGTCACCCAGTCGCCGAAGCCGTGCGGCCAGTAGATCAGCACGCGCGTATCGTGCAGTGCCGCAAAGCGACCGCGGTCTTCGCGAACGGCCGGCAGGTCGAACTGCGTCACTTCGCGTTAGCCGGGACGCCGCCGCACAGCTGCGCCGGCATCCGTCCACGTAGGCTTGCGAGGTATGCCGCCGCATTAGTGTCGTACGCGGGGCAGTTGGGAAAGTGCGGGTCGGGATGCGGATCGAGGCGGACGTTCGGATTCGCCGCCGCGACCGCCCAGACGCCTTCCTCACCGCGCTCGATCAGCGCGCTTCCTCCGCCGTCGCGCAATGCGACGGCGCGGGCATAGGCGCTCCAATCGACAACGTACGGCCATCGTCCCACCCGTAGCACGTCGTCGTTAAACGCGAGCATCGCGATCAGCGCACACGGAATCATCCAGCGCACGAATCGCACGTTGGTCGCGGCACCGAACGCAGCCGCAGCGGCCGTCGCGGCCATCAGCGGCGCGACGTAATGCGATCCCAAACGGCTCGGCTCGTAATTCCACGGCCGCATGAAGAGAATCTCGGCGAGCATCGGCACCGCAAGCAGCACCCATCGGCCGGCCGCGACCGGCGCGAACGCGAACGGCGCGAGGAGAAGCGCGATCATCGTCAGCTTGCTCGCGGGGTTGAATATCTGCAGCGAGTATCCCGGATCGTTCGGATGTATCCCCGCCGCGCGTTCAAACCCCCAGTAACCCAAACCGTTTAGCAGCGCTAGCAACACGAGCGCGGCGCCGATCCTGCGGTCCCACCAGATCGCGCACGCCGCGCCGAACCACAGAACGAAGAGTATCTCGTCCTCTTTCAATCCCATCAACAGCTGCGCAACGACGAGCGTCCACCACAACGCACGCCGGCGCGCTGCCAAAACGCCGCAGAGCGCGAGCAGCGGCACGAAGACGTTCTCGGAGAAATTATCGTAGGTCAAGCCTTGCGCGGCCGGCGACAGCAAGTACGCGATCGCAAGCACGTTCGCCGCCCGGGCCGTCAAGCCAAGCTCGCGGGCGAGCAGCGCGAGCGGAACCGCGGCGAGCGCGACGGCGAGCACCTGCACGACGATCAGCGTCTGCGCCGACGGAAAGAGCGCGACCAGCGGGACCAGCGCGCTCAGAACCCACGAGTCGTGCACGCCGAAATGCGCGCGCCACTCGCCGTAGTTCCACGACGATCCGTGGCGCAGGTTCACCAGCGTCTGCAGATACGTTCCGAGGTCGGCCCCATACCGCAGCGCGTACAGCTTGTTGAAATCGAGCGCGATATAGACGATCGCATAGATCGCGACGGCGATATACGTCGCGCGTAGATCGCTGAAGCGCAGCGGCGTGGAAGCAGCAGCACGGATTCGAAGACGCCCGTCGCTCGCGTCCGGCTCGCTCCTGCTCGACCATTTTTTGGGGAGAACGAAGTTTTGAAACGGCCATCCATGGCCGGCCCCAAAAAACTGGACGCTTCTCATCCGGATGCTGCTTCCACGCCGCTTCGTTTCTCTCGATAGACGCGCTCCACGATCTCGCGCAGGCGATCGACGAACAGCGCGGGTGAGAATCGCTCTGCATGCGCACGTAGGCGATGCGGGTCGAAGCGCGACGTATCGAACACGCGCAATGCGGCCGCGAGCGATTCGGCGTTTGGATCGTCGAAGAACGCGCCGGTCTCACCCTCGACGATCGTTTCGAGCGCGCCGCCGGCGCGGTACGCGATCGCCGGCCGTCCGGCAGCCGCCGCCTCGAGCGGGACGAGGCCGAAGTCTTCTTCGCCCGGAACGAGCGCGGCGCGCGCGTTGCCGACGAGCTCGTTGAGTCGCCGGTCCGAGACATAGCCGAGCATCGTTGTGGTCGTTCCGCGCGCGAGCTCGCGTAACGATCGTTCCGCGGGACCGCTTCCCGCAACGAGCAATGGGACGTTCGCGAGTGCTGCCGCGCGGATGGCGAGGTCGACGCGCTTGTAGGGCAGTAACCGTGTGGCTACGATGAAATAGTCGCCTCCCCCGGGGCCGACGGCAAAGCGATCGAGGTCGACGGGGCAGTGCAGCACGTCGCTCTCGCGGCCATAAAACTTTTCGATTCGGCGCGCGACGTTGCGCGAGTTCGCGACGAAGCGCGTCGGGCGCTGAGCGGCGGCATGGTCCCAGGCGATTAGGCCATCGACGAACGGCCGCGCGAAGCGCGGCACGTACTCGTCGGGTGCGAATGCGAACCGGCTAACGGTATTGATGTAGCAGACGTGCACCGCGCCCGCAGGAACGCGCACGCCTTTCGACCATGAGGTCGTCGAGCTCACGATCGCGTCGTACCCGCGCAGGTCGAACGATTCGAACGCGCGCGGATAGAGTGGAGCGAGTGGCCGGAACCAGCGATTGGCAAAAGGGATTCGCGAAAGATACGACGGCCGCACTCGCGATGCGAGGAAGGTGTCGCCGAGCGCGCGCTCGTCGTAGAGCGACGTATAGATCGGCGCATCGGGCCAGGCGCCCGCAATATGCGCGAAGACGCGCTCGCCGCCGCCGCGCTGATTCAGATAATCGTGAACCAACGCAACGTTCATCGCAACCGTAACGAGGAGCTGATTCGGTCAGCCCTCGTTAGTTATTGAGATTGGCGCCGCGGGGTAGTACGAGCGCAATCATCGGATTGCCCAAGTAAGTGCGCGCGACGCGCTGCACGTCGTCGGGCGTCGTCGCCGCGATCGCGGCCAAGGCGCGATTGATGAAGTCGGGCGATGAGTTCTCGCTCG
>DATASC010000147.1:0-8461 GCA_036269355.1 Candidatus Cybelea sp.
CGAGCGTCTGCGAGCTCGCAGCGTCGCGCGCCGCCGATCGCGTCGTGCTCGTTCCACCAATCAATCACGGATACAGCCCGCATCACATGGATTTTCCCGGCGCGATCACGATCGACGCACACACCCTGATCGATTACGGACTCGATGTTTGCAAGAGTCTCGCGCATCACGGCTTCGAGCGCATTCTCATCGTTAACGGCCACGGAAGCAACGCGCCGTTTATCGATATCATCGCACGGCTCTGCGTCGTGCAGACCGACGCGCTCGCCGCGGCGGTCAGTTACTGGGCCGCTCCCGGCGTACGCGAGGTCGCCGAATCGCTGCGCGAATCGGAGCCGATCGGCGGCATGAACCACGCGTGCGAGTTCGAGACGTCGCTCTATCTCGCGCTTCGGCCCGACCTCGTCGACATGCGGCGAGCCGTCCACGAGCTTGCACATCGTCCGTCCAAGAACTATTGGACCGATCTGGTCGCGGGCGACGGGCCGCTCGCGATGATGGAACACTGGAGTCAGCTCAGCGAGAGCGGCGTGATGGGCGACCCCACGAAAGCGACCGCGGAAAAGGGGCGCGCGCTGCTCGATGCCGCCGCTAACGGAATCGTCGAGCTCGTCGACGAGCTGCTCGCCCGGGAGAGCCGCCCGCGCGTCGACCATCATTGATTCGGCGGCACTGGATTCCGCCGTTCGGGCTGGCCTTCGGACAGCTCTGTCACGGAGCATCGTGGGTCCTCGCGCTCTGGATCGCGCTTCGCGCCGGCGTCGGCGGCCTCTCATTGCCGGAGATCGGATGGATCCATCTCGTCGCGCTCGGATGGCTGACGATGAGCGCGCTCTCGATCTTGCTGCACGCGATCCCCACGTTTCTGGACGTACGCTGGCAGTTCGAAACCGTAGCGCGCTATTCGCTCGGATTTTTTGCCGCGGCGGTCGCTGCGTTCGTCGCCGCCTTTCTGGTCGCACCCGAGCTGCTTTGGATCGCGGCGATCTTCGTCGCGCTGACGTTGGTGGTCTATCTCGCGACGGCGGCGCTCACGCTTCGAGACGCGCTGCGCTCGGCCGATCGCATTACCAAGGCCGTGGCGCGCGCGTTTTCGATCACCTTCTTCTTGCTCTTCGTCGCAATCGTGCTCGGCGCCGCGAGCGCGTGGATCTTCTCCGAGCTGCCGCGGCCGGCATGGCTCTTCGCAGTTCCGCCGGCGCACGGAAGCATCGCCCTTTTCGGTTGGCTGACGCTCTTGATTTACGGCGTCTCGGCTCGAACGCTGCGTCCGATAACAGGTAATCGGTCGCAGCGGCCGCTGCTGCACGTCGTCACGGGAACGGCGACGCTCGCCGGCGCGGTTCTGCTCGCCGCCGGAGCCGCGGCGCGAATCCTCTGGCTCGCATGGCTCGGCGGAGGTCTCATCGCGGCGGGTGCCATCGCTTACGGCGTCGACGTTGCGACGATTCTCGCCGGGGCGACCGTAACGCATCGCGTTCCACAATGCTTTGTCGGTGCGGCGGTCGCGTGGTTGGGCGCCGCGCTCGTTCTCGGCGCGGGCGTTCTCACCGGGATGCCGTGGCAGACCGCGTTCGGCTTCGTCATGCTCGCGGGTTGGGCGGGACAGATGGTCAACGGACACATCTTTCACGTCGGAGTGCGGTTGATCGCGACGATCTATCGCGGTGACGAGGACGAGACGCCGCCGGAAGAGCTGCTCGACAGCAGGCTGACGTGGTCCGCATTCACGGCGATGCAGTTCGCCGTCGCGTGCGTCGCCGGCGGCCTGCTACTCGAAAACGCAGCGATCGCCGCGGCGGGAGCGGCGCTGGGAATCATGGGTTGGGCTGCAATCGTAACGGCCATCGGCGCCGCGCGTGCGAGGGCGTGCACGTAACGCTATTTGATGACCATTTGACCCACCGCCGTACGCGGCCGTGTTAAACTCGCCCAGGCATGCCAACGAGATCGCCGGCGTTACGCTTGCTTCGCTCACTCGCTTTCGCGGCGGCCCTATTTCCGCTGCTCGGTACGCCGGCGCACGCCTCGGTCGCAGAGACTTTTTCGTTCACCGTAGCACGGGCGCCACACCCGTTGCCACTCGATCCGGCTCTCGCCGATCCCGCGTGGGCCGCGGGACTGGTACCGACCGGAAATGGACCGTGGCAAAACGTCACGACCCGCTCGCCGTCGCGCTTCGCGACCACCGCATATCTCCTCTACGACGACAAGAACCTCTACGTCGGCTTTAAGGCCGATCAACCCGGAGTTCCGATCGTCGCCGCGCAGACGGCAAACGATGTCGGCTTCGGCCTCGACGATTTCGTCGGCATCGGCGTCGACACGAGCGGAAGCGGTAGCCAAGTCTATTACTTCGAGACCACGCCGCGCGGCGTTCGGTATCAACAGGCGAACGAAAACACTCGATTTCGTCCGCGCTGGAGCGCAGCCGGCCTGACCGGCTCCGGATCGTGGAGCGCCGTGATGATCGTACCGCTCGACGTTCTGCGCGTACCTCGCGGCGGAAAGCAGTCTTGGCGCCTGCAATTGGTGCGCGGCATCGCCGCGCGCGGCGAGCACCTGTCCTGGGTCTGGGATCCGATCATGCAGGACGCGGCGAGCGGCCAGTGGCCGCTCTTCTCGCCCGATCCGCGATTCTGGCCCGCGGCGCAGTTCGATTTGGCGGCCTCGGCCGCGGCGAGGCCGAAGCCGCGCGCCGATATCTTCGCGCTGGGAAGCGTCGGCCAAGACCGCAACCTCGTGCAACAGGCCAACGGCACGTTCCTACCGATGAACACGCGCTGGTACGGCGGAGATCTGAGCTATCCGTTGACGCCCACGATCCGTTTCGTCGGCACCCTGAACCCCGACTTCTCCAACGTAGAGATCGATCAGCAGACGATCGCGCCGCAAGAATTCGAACGTCAGCTCGTCGAGTACCGCCCGTTCTTCGCACAAGGTGCCGCATACATCAACGCGGATTCGAGCGTCCGCGCCCCGGTCGGAACGAACACGCAGGCGCCCTACCTCCTCTTCTATTCACCATCGGTCGGTCCGTTCGACAGCGGCGGAAAGGTCGAGGGCACCTTCGATCAGAGCGCGTTCGGCGCGTTGACCTTTCACGGCTACGATGCGACGACCAATAACACGTTCAGCGACTCCGCGTACGGGTATCAGCACGCGCTTCCCGGCGGCGCCTTTACGTACTGGAGCGACGGCGTTTTCGCCAATCACAGCATCGCCGGGTGGGATAATACAATTGAAAACGGCTTCGAGGTGCGCAACCTTCAGAACGGCATGATTTATTTTGGAGACTACTCGTTTGAAGAGGGTTCGTGGGTGCCGCAGGGACACGCGGATCTGGCGCAGTTCTTCGTCGACCGGCACAAGGGGAACTTCGAGTTCAACGGCGGCTACCTCGACGTTTCACCGAACTACAATCCGATCGACGGCTACACCGCCAACTCCGACATTCGCGGACCGCAGTTTTTCACCGACTACGCCGGAGCGACGCCCGCGATCAAGAACTACACGATCTTCTTCACTGCCGATCGATTTCTCGACGATTCCGGCGCGGTGCATCAGGCCGACGTCCAATACTTCATCAGCGCGGTTTTCAAAAACCAGTTCTCGCTCGACGGCTGGGGAGCGGCGGTCGGACAGCTGCGTTCGTACTCGATCCCTCAGGGACCGGGATGCACCGGCCCGATTCTTTTCCAGTCGAGCTTTAGCGGATATCCCTGCTATCTCGACGGCGTCACGCAGCCCTTCAACCTCTATCAGCTTCCGGTCGGATACCGTGACGGCACGCCGTCGCCGATCGACGTCAACTATTCGTGGGGCCCATTCGGCGACGACTACGTGCACCTATTTACCATCACCACCAGCCGGCCGCTCTGGCGCGGCCTGACGCTCGGCTTGGAATACGACGGCACGTACGAGCGCGCGTTCTCCGACGGCGTGCTCGACTCGCAATGGCTGCGGCGCATCTCGCTGGGTTACGACATCAGCAGCGAAAGCACCGCAAGTCTCGAGCTGCGCGACATCAACGGCTACGGCGGTTTCGCAACGCAGATCGGCAACAACCTCGCGGTCGCATATCACCAGCGATTCGCCGCCGGAAACGAGCTCTACGTCAACTTCGGCAGCCCCGCCGCCGGCGCCACGCTGAATCGCCTCATCGTGAAGTTCGTCTTTCACGCGGGCGCGGACGCCGGAACGTAAAAGGCCGCCGGCCGAATTACTCGAGCAGTTTAACGGCGCCGGTGTGGAGCAGATAAACGCCGCCGACGATCGTGATGCGTCCCGACTCAGCGGCGCTGCTTAGGGTGGGCGAGTCTGTCTTGAGTTCCTTCATCGCGACCCGTACGTTCACTTCGGTCGCATCCAAGAGACTGCCACCGGATTTGACCACTTGCGTTATCCCAGGCGCCATAAGGTGCTGAATCGTTGAGAGGTGCGGCGGCAATGTCGTGCCGTCCTTGATGGCCGAATAGACGGCTTTCACCGCGCCGCAGTTCTGGTGGCCGAGCACCATGACGAGGCGCGTGCCGAGGTGCTCGACCGCGTACTCGAGCGACGCCGTGACGAGATCGTCCGGGAAATTGCCTGCGACGCGGGCGACGAAAAGGTCGCCCAGCCCCTGGACGAAGATGAAGTTCGGAATAACCCGGGAATCCGCGCAGCCGAGAATCGCGGCGAACGGCGCCTGACTGTCCTCCAGCATCTCTCGCTTTATCGCCATGCGGCTTTGATCCGGAAAGTCGTTGTCGACGAAGCGTTTGTTCCCCGCCATCAACCGCCCGAGAAGGCGTTCCCCCGACGGCTGCGAGCTCGCAGGCACGCCGCCGGCTGAAGCCGACGCAACTGCGCGTTCGGTGAGACCGGCGCCGATCGCGGCAACGGAGCCCGCGAGAAAAGCGGCGCGATTGAGTTCCATGCGTTCGTTGCTCATGTCAATTCCTATTCGGCGTCAGGAAGATGCGGCCATGCGGATAATCGAAGACAAAATCGAATCGCTTCAAGAAATCGAGGCCGATAAGCACGGAGGTCGATCCAAAAAAGGACGAAACGCAGGCTGTCTGATTGGAGTAGACGATCGAACCGATCGCAAGACTCTCGATGTTGCCGCACCCGCGTAAGTACATCATTAGGCGACGCTTTCTCGCCAGCGCCGTGCCGACGTACACGATGCCGGGATCGCCGGTATCGAGGAGTGCGCTGACGGGGATAGACTTGTTCAAGGTCATTGGGATGACGGGAGTCCCGCGTGACAAATCAACTAGAAGCTGAAGGCCCGGCTGTGCCCCAAGATCGGTTGACGAATCCAAAATCTCGATTTTCGAATCGTAGAGATCCAGTTTAACGATGGTTCCGGCGAACATGTCGTAGCCAACCAACCCGTTTACGCCCGAACGATCCAGCCCACGATAATCTCCAAACATATCGCGGAAATCTTGACTGTAGACGATCGCGTTGTGAAGAGTCGCGCCGCCGAATGACATCGTGTCGACTCGCAGCACGCGCGTTGGGCGGGTCCCATAAAGAGTGCGGGCGTGACCGGCTCCCTTCGTCTCGGTCACGTTCGCGCGCTCGGCGAAGGCGGTGTCTAAGAAAATCCCACTCGCACCGGTGTCCAGAATGAAACGACCCTTGACGCCGTTCACCGTCGCGTCAATGTAAACGCGATATCGAGTCAGCGTCACGGGAAAGGGCGCTTGCGAGTCGAACGACCACGTCGCCGTTGAGTCGGGCGGATGCAGCGCGTTATCCGAAACTGAAACGTTCGGTTCGAATGAGTCGAACCAGAAGTGGCTCTTATCGCCATCTCGCGTGTAGGAAGAGATCATTCTCTTGCCCGGAAGCACTTCGGCGTACGAATCGACGCGCAGCGTCGTCTCATACGCGCCCTCCGGATCGATCGTTGCTCGAACGTAAGCGCCGGTATCCGAATCGACGTAGCAATCCATCGGGTAGCCGTTGCCGAGCGTTACTCGTACCACCGCAAGCGTTTTGCCGTCTATGGTTCTATTTCCTAACGAAGTGGCAGGGAGTTCGGTGGTGCCTTCCTGATCGAGCACCGTGAATGTGGCGAGATACTTCGCGTAATCTCCGTAAATCGGGTTCGGAAACCCGTTGATTCCGGCACGCCAGAAAAGATTTCCGGTATAGCCCGTTCGCACCGTTGCGTTTGCTTCGTCCACAAGCGTATCGGTTTCTTGATAAAGGACGCCTGCCGAAACTCGCGTGAACTCCCCAACGCGTTTCTGTTGCTCGTCGGTTACGTGTCCACGAACGCGCAACGTGCGAAGCGTTCCGTCACCGAGTTGCCACCCGACGTAGGCACGATGTTTGGCCAGTAAGGCCGCGGCTGCGGCGTCCTGAATCGGCGCCTGCGCGCGCAGCGACGCCGGCGTGGCGCTCGCCACCACGAGCATTACAAGGAGGGCGGCTAGATTGCGCTTCTCCATGGAATCGCGTTTCCACGCAAATACTAGGTTTCCGCTCGTCTGCTACGCTGACTCCGGCTGGTCGTATTGCAGCGTGGCTGTGTCGAGAACTCGTACGCCCGGCGTCAGGCGATGCGGTTGCGGCGCTCCGGCGTGCATGAGGTGCTCGACCTCGACGCCGTGCAGCAGAACGAGCGCGTCGGAAATCAGTCGCCGGTGACAACGCCACCAGAGCGTCTCGGAGCACATGATCGCGGTCGGCCGATCTCCGGCCTCGGCAATCAGCGCGCCGAGCGCCTCGCGAAAGGGTTGCGTCTGCATGTAGTCGGCGTAGCCGCGGAAGGCCGGATGGCGCAGCGCGACGTTTGGACTCTGCGGGCTCGTCTTACGAAAGCCGCCTAGTTCGCGCCGCCACTCGTAGCTCGCGCCGGAGAGGTCGGGTATCCACTGCGACAGACGTTCGGCCCAGACGTGCGGATGCACCCGGCTCTTAGGGATGCTGCGAACGTCGACGACGGCCTTGGCGCCCGCCGCGCGAATCAAGGCGGCGAGGTCGACCTCACCGGCAGTCCCATGGCCCAACGTGCAGATTTTCATCGGACTTCCGGATCGCGTTAAATAGCCCGGCTATCGTATGCCCAATGCAGCACGGCTTGACGTTGCCGCGGGCGGCAGTCGAGTTCGCGCGGCGCGCAGTTCTTCCGGATTGCGGCGACGTGCCGTTCGATCGCTCGCCAGCGCCGAATCTGGCGCGCGTCATCGTCGCTGCGGCGGCCCATATAGTATCGGCAGTACCACTGAAACCATCCGCGCGGATCTTGCGGATGGATCCAGCCTTTGCGCCGCCACTCCGCGAGCGGCTGCGAGGCGTTCACTCCGAAGTAGTTGAGTCCGGGATCGTGATGCCGCGCGCAGAGCTTCGCACTCGCGAACCACGAGGTTGGAAACTCTTTACCGCAGTCGGTCATGTACTTTCCGCCGAAGACCCCGAGTGCGAGCATCTCCTTCGGAGTTAACTGCGGAGCGAAGCCTGAATCGAAGTTCCGCCCGGGAGGCTCGCTCAGGTAGTAGACGTATCCGCGCTGCATCTTGTCGTTGACGACGACGCGTTTCTTCACGATAGCGGTGCCGTTCTCACCTCGAGCGCGCGAACCTGGGAGTCGACGGCCGGAGCGCGAAGCCTCCGGCGCATCGTGAGACCTCGGCCCTTTGCCCTCGAACGGTTCTTCGCGCGCTACGAGTTTCGCGCGCGCTATCTCCTCTGCTCCAGCGACCCCGAGTCGATGCCGGTCGGCGAGCTGCTCGCGTTAGAATCCGATGCCGAAGCTCGACTGCGGACGCTGCGCCTCGGCTACACGGAGACGCTTGGCGGCGAGGCGCTGCGGCGCGCGATCGCGTCGCACTACGCCCATGGCGATCCGGAGGCGATTCTCGCGCATAGCGGTTCCGAAGAGGCAATCTCGACGTTCTTCAACGCCGTCTTGGAGCGCGGCGATCACGCGATCGTCCAGTTTCCCGCGTACCAGTCGCACTACTCGCTGCCCGAAGCACTCGGCGCGGAGGTGACCCGCTGGAACTCGGACCTCGACGACGCGGGTTCGCCCGACATCGAGGAACTGCAGGCGATGGTGCGCCCGCGGACGCGCGCGATCGTTTTAACGACGCCGAACAATCCGACCGGCTACGCATTGACGCGCGCGCAGATCGACGCAATCGTCGCACTCGCGCGCCTGCACGGGCTCTGGCTCTTCAGCGACGAGGTCTACCGCGGAACGGAACGCGAGCCGGAGCGCATTCCCGCGGTGTGCGATCTCTACGAGCGCGGAGTGTCGCTCGGAGGACTATCGAAAACGTACGGGCTCGCGGGTTTGCGTATCGGCTGGGTGGCCGCGCGGGACGCGCCCCTGCGCGAACGCATGGCCGCGCTCAAAGATTACTCGAGCATCTGCAACTCCGCGCCCAGCGAGTTCCTCGCCGAGCTAGCCTTGCGGAACGGCGACCGGATCGTCGAGCGCGTCCGTGCTATCGTT
>DATASC010000148.1:0-3824 GCA_036269355.1 Candidatus Cybelea sp.
GAAGCGGCCACGGCCTCGTCGTTTGACGACGGCCGCAACCAGCGCTACGCCGACGATCTCGTTCGCGCGATCCACGCCTTCAACCAGGGATTCGCCGCGCTCAGCGCCTCGAAGGTGAGCGCCTTGTCCGACGCGTGGGTCGCTCCGTTCGCCGCCTCACTCCATGGAAAATGGTCCCAATATCAGCCGTTGGTGACGCGGCTATCTCCGCAACAGAATAGCGATCTCATCGCGCTGATCAAGCAAGATACGGTGTGGCCGAACTTCGAGAACATCGCAACGGAGAAGCTGCACTAGCCCGATGCGACGGCGGTCATCCGGTCGCCCTTCGACAGGCTCAGCCCTTCGACAGGCTCAGGGTGACACCGATGCGAGCCTTACCGCAGGAAGGCGACCAATAGCAGCGCGACGATGTTGAGCACCTTGATCATCGGGTTGATCGCGGGACCGGCGGTGTCTTTGTAAGGATCGCCGACCGTGTCGCCGGTGACCGCGGCTTGATGTGCGATGGAACCCTTGCCGCCGTACTGTCCATCTTCGATGTATTTCTTCGCGTTATCCCACGCGCCGCCGCCCGACGTCATCGAGATCGCGACGAAGAAGCCGGTGACGATCGAGCCGACCAGAATGCCGCCCATCATCTGCGCGCCGGTGTGTCCGGGGAAGACGCCGAAATACGAGAGCAGGACGACGAGCACCGGCACGCCGACGGGAATCAACGCGGGAACGATCATCTCGCCCAGCGCCGCGCGGGTGACGATGTCGACGGTCGTCGCGTAATTCGGACGCGCCGTTCCATCCATGATCCCGGGAATCTCGCGGAACTGACGGCGCACCTCTTCGACGACCGCACCGCCGGCGCGACCGACGGCCTGCATCGAGAGCGACGCGAAGAGATAGGGAAGGAGACCGCCGACGAAGAGCCCTGTCAGCACGAACGGGTTGCCGATGGCGAAGAGGTTGCGCACGCCGTTGGTGCAGTCGGTCGTCGGCGTGCCGGGGCAGTTGTGGTTGATGAGCTGCTGCAGGAACGACGCGAAGAGCACGATCGCCGCGAGCGCCGCAGAACCGATTGCGTAGCCCTTCGTCACGGCCTTGGTCGTGTTGCCGACCGCGTCGAGGGGGTCGGTGATGTCGCGCACTTCGTGCGGCATCTCGGCCATCTCGGCGATTCCGCCCGCGTTGTCGGTGATCGGACCGAACGAGTCGATGGCGACGATGATTCCCGCCATCGAGAGCATCGACATGACCGCGATGCCGACGCCGTAGACCCCGGCCATCGCGTAGCTGACGAGGATTCCGATCACGATGACGATCGCCGGGAGCGCCGTCGACTGCATGGAGACGGCGAGGCCTGCGATGATGTTGGTCGCGTGTCCGGTGAGCGAGGCTTTCGCGATCGATTTTACCGGGCCGAACTGCGTGCCGGTGTAGTACTCGGTGATTAGGGTGATGAGCGCCGTAATGACGACGCCGACTACCGCGCAGATGAAGATGCTCGTGGCGTTGATCCCCGCACTGACGGCCGAAGGATCGCCGAAGACCTGACGCGATACGAAATAGAAGCCGACGAGCGCGAGAATGCTGGCGACGACCATGCCGCGATAGAGTGCGTTCATGATCTTCGAGCGGCGAACTTGACCGACGCTCACGAAGATCACGCCGACGATCGATGCGACGATCGAGATCGCACCGAGCAGCAGCGGGAACGTGGTCGCGCTCGGCAGCGTGGCGCCGAAGAGCAGGTTTCCGAGCAGCATCGCGGCGACGGTCGTGACGCAGTAGGTTTCGAAGAGGTCGGCGGCCATGCCGGCGCAGTCGCCGACGTTGTCGCCCACGTTGTCGGCGATGACGGCCGGATTGCGGGGATCGTCCTCGGGAATGCCCGCTTCGACTTTGCCGACGAGGTCGGCGCCGACGTCGGCCGCCTTCGTATATATACCGCCGCCCAGACGCGCGAAGACCGAGATGAGCGAGCAGCCGAACGCGAGGCCGACCATCGCGTTGAGCGAGGTGGCCGAATCGCCGTTGTTGACCGCTTGAAGGATTCCATAGTAACCGGAGACCGCGAGCAGACCGAGACCGACGACGAGCATGCCCGTTACCGAGCCGCCGCGGAACGCGACGTTCAGCGCCGCCGCGAGACCGCCGCGCGCCGCCTCGGCGGTGCGGACGTTCGCGCGCACCGAGACGACCATGCCGATGAACCCTGCGGCTCCCGAGAGGATCGCGCCGATCAGGAAGCCGACGGCGGCCTCCTTGCCCAGCGTCGGGGCGAAGAAGATCACGATCGCCAGCACGATCGCCACGATGCCGATCGTGCGGTATTGACGCTGGAGAAACGCCATCGCGCCTTCTTGAATTGCGACGGCAATCTCACGCATGCGCTCGTTGCCGGCGGGTTGCGCCAGCACCCAGAAGGTGAGCGCGATCCCGTAGAGCACGGCGAGGGCGCCGCCGATGAGTCCGAGGTTGATCGCGGTCTGTGCGGTCATTATTATCCTTAAAGTTCAGTAAAAATAGAGCCCAGAAGGGCAGACCGGCCTGCCTACTCCCTCCGGCCGCGCAAGTCCTCGCAGCCTCTCGCCGAAAGCCCGTGCGATGAACGGAGCCGAGAGCGCGGAGCTGCTGGTTATCGGATGCGGCCCCGCGGGAGCGACCGCGGCACGCGAGGCGGCTCGGGCCGGAGTCGAAACGCTGGTGCTGGAGCGCGACGCCGTCGTTGGGCAACGGCGCGTCTGCGCCGCCGGATTGCGTCCGGGCTTCTGCGAGACATTCGACGTGCCGCGCGCCGTAGTGCACTGCGACACGCCGCGGCTCGCGTTCTTCGATGCGGGCGGAACTGAGTATGCGGTCGCGTTTGGTCCGGGGCATACGAGCACGCGTGAGGAGCTCGACGGAACGATGGCGGACCTCGCGCGGCGCGAGGGGGCGAAGATTCGCACTCAATCGCTCTTTCGCACGATCCAGCGCGAAGGCGACCGATTCGTCGTCGAGTACGCCGATTTCGCGGCCGGCGAACGCCGCCGCGTCGCCGCGCGCTACGTGTTCTTCGCGCAAGGTGCGACCGCGCGGCTCGACGGAGCCGCGTTCGGCAAGCTCGCGATGGCGCGCTGGAGCGCCGGCTTGCTGACGACCCTGCAGTATCGCGTCTATCTCGATCGTCCCGCGGCCGACGTCGCATATCAAACGCTCGAACTCCATTATTTCGCGACGCGCGCGGGACGCCAAGTCGTGGCGTGGATGTTCCCCAAACGCGATCACCTCGCGATCGGACTCGGTGTGATGGGAAAGATCGATGCCGCGGTGTTGCGCGCGGAGCTCGATGCGTTCACGGAGCGCGTGCGCGCGCGGCTCTATCCGGAGAGCGGCGTGGCGCGCGTCAAGACCGAGGGACATCTGCTCTACGGCGGCGCGCCGCGGCCGCACGTCGCCGAGGCGGGCGTGTTCGTTGGGGGGACGGCAGCGGGCTTAGTGGATGCGACGAACGGCGAGGGCATCTTCGAAGCGGCAATGAGCGGCCGCTTCGTCGCAGACGTGTTGGCGTGCGCCGGAACGAACGTGCAGCGTGCGAGCGAGCGCTATGCTTCGCTGGTCGCGGCGCGTTTGAAGACGCGGCTGGTTCACCGCGTGAGGATTATGGAGTACTTGGAAAGGCAACCGCGCCGATTTACACGACTGTTCGAACAACTCGCGAGGACTCCGCGATTGGCCGCGGTATTGTTGAAGGAAGATTGCGAGCGAACTGTGAGCGAACGCTTCTACCTTTACCAACAGGCACTTCGGTTCGGTCTTCGCACCCTCGCATCTCGTGGCTAGGGTCG
>DATASC010000149.1:0-8356 GCA_036269355.1 Candidatus Cybelea sp.
GCACGGTCACGACGGCGTCGACGCTACTCTTTTGTACGACCCGCGGACGTTCGTGCTCAAGCGTCTCGAGGTTCCGGCGCAAAAAGTGGTCATCGCGCTGCAATCGCAGAGCTCGCACGTCGCGCGCCTGAATTTCGTCGAGCCGACGCCGTTGCCGTTGCCGCCCGCGAACTACGCGTCGCGCGATGTCGCGATTCGCGCCGACGACGGCGTGACGCTGGCCGGAACGCTCGCGATTCCTAATGCGGCGGCGACTCCAATGCCGGGATTCGTCTTCGTCCACGGCAGCGGCTGTATCGACCGCGACGAGACGATCGGGCCGAACAAGATCTTCGCACAGCTCGCGAACCGGCTCTCAAACGACGGCTACGCCGTGCTGCGCTACGACAAACGTTCGTGCGGAAAGAGCGGTGGGACGTTCGCGCCGCGCAACCGGTTGATCGCCGATGCGCGCGACGCAGTTGCCTTTCTCCGCGCTTACCCCGGCATCGACCCGCACCGGATCTTCGTCCTCGGGCACAGCGAGGGCGGCGAGCTCGCGCCGAGCATCGCGATCGCCGACGGAAGCTTACGCGGTATCGTCCTGATGGCGCCCCCGGCGTTACCGCTCGAGCAAATCCTCGTGCAGCAGACGCTTCACTTTGCGACGCCTTCAAATCGGGCGCGACTCGAAGCGCGAGAGAAGCGCGAACTCGCGAACATCGAGTCGGGCAAGAACTCGAGTTTCTTCGCGACGTGGCTGCGCAGCACGTTCGGGATCGACCCCGCCACCCTCATCGCACGCGTACCGTGCCCGATCCTGATTTTGCAAGGAACGAAGGACTTTCAGGTGCTCGCCGCCGACACGCCGCGGCTGGTCGGTGCGGCGCGAGCCGCACATCGCGACGTCACCGTCGCGATGCTGCCCGACGACGATCACCTCTTCCTGAAACTCGATCCGAATAAAACGTCCACCCTTGCGGAATACTTTACGCCATCCTACCTCGACCCCGCGCTTTTCGCGGCGATCGAAGCTTGGCTGAAATCGTTAGCGCCTTAGATGTAATGTCGCAGCTGCGGCCAGATCTCGGCCAGCGGCTTGGTGATCCCGACGCAGACCGAGATCGGAATGTTCTGCTCGTACGAGATGACCCAGGGCGCGTTCAAGCGCGTGGCGAGGCGAGCGCTGCGAAAGAGCGTCGGATCGTCGTGGCGTCCGCAGTCGCCGTTGACGTCGATCACGACGTTTCCGCTGTAGCCGTGCGTTCCCCAGAGCCAATAGTTGTTGTGCCCGGAGATCGCCGGCGGCAATCCGTAGCGCTGACCGAAGAAATCGATCGCGGCCGCCTCACCGTAGTTGCTCGCAACGATCGCCGCCTGATCGCGCTGCGCGGCCGGCAGCGCGTAGTAGATTGTTGCGACCTCGGCGGCAAGCTCGGGCCAGCCGTGCATGTCGGCCCAATCCTCGGGCAGGACCGACGAGCGCTTGCGCTCGGTCGCGAGCGTCGAGCGGTTGATGTGCAGCGCGCGGCCGACGAAGCCGGAGTAGCTCGCCATCGCGGGTTCGGAGAGCACCGGCAGCGAGAATGGCGCGAAAAAGAGCCATGCGGCGATCGTCGCGGCGACGATCGCGCCGCGCACGACGAATAGCCGGGCGGTCCAGCCTTCGATCGCGACGCCGCCCGCCGCCATGACGATCGCGTAAACGTTAGCGGGGTAGTAGTGCTTGGCGTGAAGCGCGATCATCATCGCGATCAGAATCACGTACGCGTATCCGAGAAAGCGCGGGGCGCGATTTAGGAAGAGCCAAACCAAGCCGATGATCCAAATCGGCGAAGCGAAGAGATTGGTCAGGAGCAGCTGTTGGAAGAGGAAGAGCGCCGGACCGGCGACGACGTTCTTCCCATTTGCACCGTTGCGCAACAGCTCCCACATCGGAAAGCCGTGAACTGCCTGCCAGAGAAAGTTCGGCAGCGCGATCAGCACGGCGAGCCCGATTCCCGCGGCGAACCAGGGCGAGGCGAGCACGCGGCGTTGCGGCGTCAGGAGCAATCCGAGCACGAGCGCGGCCGCGAAGAAGATCACGCTGTACTTGCTCTCGAGTGCGACGCCGACGGCCGCTCCGGCGGCGAGCCACGTGCGCGGGTCGGCGCCCCGAACGATGCGCAGTACGTAGAGCGCGGCCAGCGGCCAAAGCCAGAGGCCGACCATGTCCGGCCCGACCTTCGCACCAAAACTCTCGAGTACGCCCGCGGCCAGGTACGCTAGCGTAGCGAGGGCCGCGGCGAATATTCCGCCGCCGAGCTCGAAGGCGAGCAGACACGTGACGTACGCGCCGCCGGCGGCGAAGATCGCCGGCAACGCGCGCAGCGCAAAGAGCGAGTGACCGAAAAGCTGCGAACCCGCCGCGAGGAGCGGAACGACCGGCGGTTGATCGACGTATCCCCACGCCGGGTGAAATCCGCAAATGATGAAGTAGAGCTCGTCCCGGAAGAAGCCGTAGTGCGGATTCGCCGCGAGATGAATCGCAAGCGTAACGAGCGCGGCAACGGCCGCGACCCTCGTTCGCACTAGGTCGGGTCGAAGACGCCGCTGCGGATCATTTCCTCGGAGATCTCACGAGCGCGGAGATACCGCTCGCGCACCGCGCCGTCCGTTCCGGGAGGCAGCTCGCCGACGATCCGCTCGAGTTCCTCGTCGAACATCGTACCGAGCGAAGCGGGCGTATACGCACCCTGATGACGGAGACGCTGCGCGATCATCAGCCGGTAGATTCGGTCGGTGGCGAGATCTTCCATGTAGCCGTCGAGGAGGCTCGCTCCGCGTCCCTCGAGCACCCCGTTACGATAGCGGATCACGGTGCGAACCGCGGCGCGCGTCCCGTCGAGCGTCGTCGCGCCGACGCCGGTAGGTGCCGGACGAAGGTCGGGATGAGTGGTTGGCAGCGAGGGACGCCGTTCGAGCTGATTCGGGTGGGGAAACTGCGCGACGGCGATCGCGTTCTGATCGGGATGACCGGTCCACGCGCCGTCCATCAAGCAGGCCGCTTCGTTCGCCTTGTCGCGCTCGAGGATTGCGAGCGCGCGCGCGTTGAGTTCGGGATCCTCGCGGCTCGGATAGAGCGCGGTCATTCCGCCGATGGCGAGCGCACCGTGCTTGTGCGTGAGCTCGGGCAAGAGCGTTCGCACGTTTTGGAAGAAGGGGACGTCGAACGGAATCGTGTTGCGGTCCGGCAAGAGCCAGCGCGGATCCTCGAAGTTGTAATGGATGAGACTCGCCATGTAATCCCATCGGCCGAGATTGAGCCCGACGATGTACTCCCGCAAATTGTACAAGAACTCTTCCATCTCGTACGCGAGCGGGTGCGATTCGACGAGCGCCATTGCGCGAATCGCATCGCGGCTCCAGCCTTTAGCTTCGAGCAGCGCGTCGAAGACGTCGTTCCACCAGCGCGCCTCTTCGGCCGATTCCGATTTCGGAATGTAGATGCAAAGCGGGTGGCGCAGGCGGTCGTAATCGAGGCTGTAGACGAGCAGCGCGACGTCGAAGAGCGACGCGCTGGTCAGCATCTGCGTGATGACGCCGGCTTGCGCGAGGTGGAGTCCGCGGACGCGGTTCCAGACGACGGTTGCGCCGGGCGCGACCGCTATGGTGCGCCCGCGTTTGGCATCCTCGTAGGTGAGCTCGCCGTAGAGCGCCGCTACGATGTTGCGATGGCCGAGCATGAGATGCTCCCAGGTATTGGCCATCGAGTCTTCGAGGTCGAGCATCACCCCGGGTGCGCCCGAATTGAGCATCTTCACGCAGAGCTCGGCGTCGTCGGCCGGTCCGGTCATCTGGTTGCGTTGATCGGCGCACCATGGTGGAAGGTCGATGCGCCACTCCGCTCCGGCTTCGCATTCCGCCGAATAGTTCGGAAGATCGCCCGCATGGGCGCGGGCCAGTCGTTCCTTGCGTGCCTTCGCAAGCGATTGCTGCGCCGGCGTGAATCGCCGGTGCAGCGGAAGATAGAATGCGGCGAATCCGGGCGGCAGGTCGCGCTCGATCGAGAAACCGGCGGGAGCGACGTTCATCGAAAAGTTATGCCGTTACCTTCGCGGTGTTCTCGTAGAACTGTTCGGCTTCGGTCGAACCCGCGAGTGCCGTGGTCGAGACGTTTCCTTCGCCGATGACGCTCGCGACCTCATCAAAGTAACCCGTTCCGACCTCGCGCTGGTGGCGGGTCGCCGTATAGCCGAGCGGCTCGCTGGCGAACTCGCGCGCTTGAAACTCTGCATACGCGGTCATGCCGCGCGCTTTGAAATCGTGCGCGAGCGTGAAGAAGCTGTGGTTGAGCGCGTGAAAGCCCGCAAGCGTGACGAATTGGAATTTGTATCCCATGCCGCCGAGCCGTTCTTGGAACTCGCCGATCGTCGCAGGGTCCAGCTTCTTCTTCCAGTTGAACGACGGCGAGCAGTTGTACGCCAAGAGCTTTCCGGGATAGCGCGCGTGGATCGCATCGGCGAAGCGCTGGGCTTCGTCCAGGTTGGGCTCGGACGTTTCCATCCATAGCAGATCGGCATAGGGTGCATACGACAACCCGCGCGCGATGCACGCCTCGATGCCTGGTTTCGTAACGAAGAAGCCTTCGGGAGTGCGCTCGCCCGTGAGGAAGGGGCGATCGGCCGCGTCGACGTCGCTCGTGACGAGCTTCGCGGCGTTGGCGTCGGTGCGCGCGATGAGAATCGTCGGTACGTCGAGCACGTCGGCTGCGAGCCGCGCCGCGAGCAGATGGCGCACCGCCTGCTGCGTCGGAATCAAAACCTTGCCGCCGAGGTGGCCGCACTTTTTCTCCGAGCTGAGCTGATCTTCGAAGTGAACGCCGGCTGCGCCGGCCCGAATCATCGCCTTCATGAGCTCGAAGACGTTGAGCGCGCCGCCGAAACCGGCTTCGGCGTCGGCGACGATCGGGAGATACCAGTGCGTTCCGCCGCGCTCCTCAAGCGACTCGATCTGATCGAGCCGCGCGAGCGAATTGTTGAGCCGTTCGACGAGTGCCGGCACGCTGTTGACCGGATAGAGGCTCTGATCGGGGTACATCTCGCCGGCGACGTTCGCGTCGGCCGCGACCTGCCAGCCGCTGCAGTACAGCGCGCGCAGACCGGCACGCGCCGCTTGAACGGCCTGGTTCCCCGTGAGGGTTCCGAGTGCGGTCACCGGCGCTTCGCCCTGAAGGTCGCGCCAGAGCCGTTCCGCGCCCATGCGCGCCAGGCTCTGCTCCGCAACGAAACTGCCGCGCAAACGATAGACCGCCTCCGCGCCGTACTGCCGCTCCACGCCGGACCAGCGGTCGTCGCGCCTCCAGCGTTCCTCTAAGCTCCGGGGATGCCCATTACTGCTCAACTTTCGCTCCTCCGCAGTTTGCCGAGTAAAACTTGGATCGGTCTGGATTGATGCTTGGCAGATATTGGATGGTTTAGTATTTACTTTTGGACCGATAAGTTATTTACCCGATATACGCTATCGGCAAAACGAAAGTCAAGACTTGACTCGTCGCGTTTTTATTGTGCGAGATAGCGCGCGACCGCGACTTCGGACGAGCTTCCAGTTGCATGGGTCACTCCGGCCGCGACGATCTTGCCGTCGGATTGAATCGTGAGTGCCGTGGCGCGAGCGTCTTCACCGAACGCCGTGACGACGCGGCCGCGGTCGCCGAACGAGGGGTCGAGCCGGCCGCCCGCGAGCAGCCGCGCGATCCCAAAGACGATCTCGCTCAGACCGTTTTCCGAGCCCTCGCCGGCGACCAGCAACGTTCCGTCGCTCGCGATCTCCACGTCTTCGGGCACGTTCGCCGACGGCGAATCGAAGGCGAAGGCCTTGTCTACGAAATGCCGATCGCGCCGTTGATTTCGCAGGAGTCTATCGACGCGCACGTATTGTTTCGAAGACGTCGAGGCGCTGCTCCACTGCAGCAAACGTCCTCGGGCGTCGAACTCGTTCGATCCCTCGAACGTCAGGCTGCCGGTATGGGCTACGCTCGTCAAAGAGCCTCCCCGGTCGTTTCCGTCGAGCGTTCCGTCCGGCAAGAAGCGCGCCATGAGCGAGGACGACGAATCGAAGCGGCCGCCACAGACGAGAATGTCGCCGTCGGATTGAAATCCCATCGCGGTTACCGCGCCGACGAGCTTGAGCGAAACGATACCGCCGGTGCCGAAGCTGGAATCGAGATTGCCGCTGGAATCGAAACGCGCGAGCGAGGTCTGCTCGACGTCGGTCGTCGGATTTTCGGCGAAGCCACCGGCGACGATCTTGCCGTCGGGTTGAACGAGCGTAACGAGAACGCCGTTCGATTGTCCGCTGAGATACTCGAAGACGATCGCGCCGTTACTCCCGAACGTTGAATCCAAACGGCCGTCGGCCGTCAGGCGGATCAGCTCGGCGTGAAAGCCGTCGGATGCAATTCCGCCGACGATGAACTTTCCGTCAGGGGCTGCTGCGACGTGATAGGCGGCGTAGAGCTGCAGCGACACGCTGCCGCCGCTGCCGAAGCTGCGGTCCAACTTGCCGTCGCGAAGCAGACGAATGACTTTCGCCGAACCGCCGGAGCCGGTATTTCCGAGGATGACGATGCGTCTGTCCGGAGTCGCCAGCGCCGTGACGGGTCCTGCGTCCAATGGAATAACGACCGTACCGCCGCTGCCGAATGAAGGGTCGAGCGAACCAGCCCCGCCGACGTGCCGATTGAGGGCCCCGCTTGGCACCGCAGGCGCGACGCTGCCTAGCCGTTCTGCGTTGCAGCCGGCGGCTGCGGTAAGCGCCGCGAGCGTCGCTGCGATCTTATGAAAAGCGTGCACGGAACGGCGCTTCGCGCGCGAGTCACGGGGTTACTTCGTAGAGTTCGTGATAGTCGTCGAGCCGCGCGTAATCGGTGGCGCCGGCGACCGCGCCCTGGTCGTGCGGATTAACGAGCACGAAGACGCGACGCCCGGCCGTCCATCGCCGATAGAGCGGAACGTCGAGCCTATCGTCCGAGACCACGATCCGGCCCGGCAGCGATCCGTCGGCGTAGGCTCCGTACGCGAGCGACGTTGCGTCGAGCCAGCTCGTGACGATCACGCTTCCCGCCGGTACGTAGGGTCGAACCGCGCGTATGACCCAGCGGCCGCCTTCGCCGGGCAGACGATGAAAAAAGTTGCGGTGGCGTTCGACGCTCGCGCCGGCGACGAGCGCGAGGACGACGACGAGCGCGATCTGGACGACCGTTGCCGGTAGACCCCTCGAACGTGGCGTGAGCGCGCCGAGAAGCGGGACGGCGACCCAGGACGCGAGCATTCGATAGCGCCCAACGTCGCTCTCGTTCGGATAGATCACGGAGAAGACTAAGCCTGCGGTACAGGCGGCGACGACGACGAGCGTCGCGCGCCAGTCGCGGCGCAGCGCCGCAAGAAATCCGATGCCGGTGAGGATCGCCGCCGCAAGTCCGTATTGCTCGTTCAGTCCCGTAACGAATGCCCACAACGCGCCCGCGACGTGAAGCGGATTGAAGGAAGCAAAAAGATACTGCGGCGTTCCGAACTCGCTGCCGGTAAGCTCGAGTGCGAGTCCGTGCGCGGTGTGCGGATCGTTGTAATTCCAAAAGAGGCCGCCTTGCAATCCCGGCAGCGCGGCGGCGGGGTCCGCTCCGTGACTCGTTACGTACAGCGAGCGCAGCGGAAGATAGAGATAGAGCGCGAGCGCGGCTACCGTCAGCGCGGCGGAGAGCGCGACCAGGCGCAGCGAGGGGCGGCGGCGCGCGGCGATCGCGCCGAAGAGTAGCCCCGGAAGAATCCAGAGCGCGTTGGGATGCGCGGCCATTGCGAGGCCGTAAAGTGCGAACGCTGCCGCGAACCAGCGCGCGCTCGCGCCGTGCATCCATCGCAAAAACGCCACGATGGCGAACGCCGCACACGCGACCGCGACGTCCTGCGCCTCCGCCCGCGATGCGTGCTCCCAAACGGTGGGCGTAAACGCGAAAGCCAGCGTCGCGAAGAGCGCGACGAGGAGGCTCGCGCCGAACTCCAGGGCGGCGCAATAAGCAGCGAGACATGCGGCGCCCATCGCGACGCCGCTCATCGCATTCATGCGCCACGCGATGGTGCCGACCGCCGCGACATGCGACCACGCGTAGCCGAGCAGCACGTAGAATGGAAATCCGGTCGGGTGCGAGATGCCGAGAATGTACGGCACACCCTGCAGCTCGGCGGTATCCCACGCGCCCGGCTCGACCGACGCGCTCGCAATAAAGACCACCGCCGGGACGGCGAAGGCCGCCAGCGCGGCGAAGAGCCGCGCCGACTTCACGCCAGGGTGGGCAGCGGTAACGACGGACGCGTCGACAGGTCTGGGCGTAGCTCGACGT
>DATASC010000150.1:0-3497 GCA_036269355.1 Candidatus Cybelea sp.
TGATCGCCCATCCGCCAGACGTACCCGGAGTTTGCCAACAACACGATCGCGCCGCCGGGAAGCGCGAGCAGCGACCAGCGCGAGCGCAGCGGCAGAAACGCGAGCGGCACGAAGGCTTCGAGCACGTACGTTAGCCGGCCGAACGTGAAGATGGCCCGCGCGAACTCGATCGGCTGCGTGAAGGGGGCCACGACGAGCGCGATTGGACCGTTCGCAAACGGATACACGTAAAAGTGGCTCGGAACCCAGCCGCCGAAGCGCGGCGTGATCGCGCCGTAATAGAGCGCGAGCGCCGCGAGCGCGCCGGCCGTGAGTCCGGCGCCGGCGACGGCGAGCGCGCGCGGCGCAGCAGGGAATGCGTCGAGCAGCCCTCGACCCTCGGGCCGCCCTCGTCTTGCGATCGCGAGCAGAACCAAGCCGTACGCGACGAGCGTCAAAGCAGCATCTTCGCGCAGACCGATTGCCGCGGCGGCGGCGAATGCGAACGCCGTCCAGCTGCGCCGATCGGCGCAGAGCACGAGCGCGAGGACGAGAGGCGTGAAAAGTCCGAGCTCGTGGAACTCGTCGAAACCGAGCGCCAGGAGGGGCGGATAGAGGAGCGTGACCAGGCCCAGCCCCTCGGCAATGCGTCTTCCCGTGTAGGGCCGCGCCAACGCCGCGACGAGCGGCGCACAACAGACCGTCGCCGCGGCTTGCACCAGCTGCAGCGGCAACGCGCTATGCGTCGCGGCGACGAAGGGCCAGAGCACCGCGAGCGACGGGGACCAGTGATAGCGAAAGTGCGATCCCGCCTCGACACCGTTACGCATCCCGCCGAACGCGTCGTGGACGATCTGTGCGAAGGTTCCGGTATCCGAGCCGTAGGTCCAGAGCTTCGCGCGCGCGACCGCGAGTGCGGCGAGCACGGCGAACTCCACGGCGCTCCAAATCCAAACTCTCACCGGCAGGCGTCCCCGGAAGAGTTGACCAAGCGCGTGCAGCGATGAAACGGATCTGCGTTTTTTGCGGTTCGCACGCCGGACACGATCCGGCTTACGCGGACGCCGCGCGCGAAGCGGCGCAAGCGATCGTGGCCGCGGGGTACGGCGTCGTTTATGGCGGCGGGGGCGTCGGATTGATGAAGGTCGTCGCCGACGCGGCCTTGGAGGCCGGCGGCGAGGTCATCGGGGTAATCCCGCGCGCGCTCGCGCGCACCGAGATGGCGCACCGGGGCTTGACGCAGCTTCACGTCGTCGAGACGATGCACGAACGCAAGGCGATGATGGACGAGCTGAGCGACGCGTTCGTCGCGCTGCCCGGCGGATTCGGGACGATGGACGAGTTTTGCGAAGCACTTACCTGGCGCGAGCTTCGCATCCACGACAAACCGATCGGCCTGCTCAACGTTCTGGGTTACTACGACGCATTGCTCGCCTTTTTCGACTCGATGGTCGCTCGCGGCTTCGTCGGGCCGCACACCCGCGGCCTCTTCGTCGATGCCACGACGATCGCCGAACTGCTCCCGGGAATGTTCGCCGAGAGAAATTTGCCCTGATCTATTCGGCGAGCGCCGTCGAAACGATCCGCTCTTGCTCGACCGCGTGTTGGCCCGCATAGCCTTCGCTCGGGCTAGCGCGGTAGCCGCGGCCGATGTACTCGATATCGAAACCGTCACGCTTGCCTTCGAGAAGCCGGCGGCGCACGAAGGCGCGGGCGCCCATGTTCTTCGGCTCCTCCTGAACCCACACGATCTTCTTGAGCTGCGGATAGCCGGCGATCAGCCGATTGATCTCGGCGACCGGCAACGGCGCGAGCAACTCGATGCGTGCGATCGCCGTGCGCCGCAGCGCAGCGTAGGCGGCGTGGCCGACGAGATCGTGATAAATTTTCCCGCTGCAGAGAATGAGCCGCTCGACCTTGTCGCGCTCGAGCACTCGCGGATCGTCGAGCACGGGCGCGAAGTCGCCGGCGACCATTTCGTCGAGCGTACCGGCGGCGCTCTCGGCGCGCAAGAGCGATTTCGGCGTCATGACGACGAGCGGCACCGCGAGCGGCGCACGCGCCTGTAACCGCAGCAGGTGATAGTAGTTGCTCGCGATGGACGGCGCCGCGACTCGTAGATTTCCCTCGGCCACGAGCTGCAGGAAGCGCTCGAGACGTGCGCTCGAATGTTCGGGACCTCCGCCTTCGTAGCCGTGCGGTAAGAGCAGCGTCAGGCGCGAGGTATGTCCCCACTTCGCCTGTCCGGCCGCGATGAACTGATCGATCACGATCTCGGCGCCGTTGACGAAGTCGCCGTACTGCGCCTCCCATAAGACGAGCGCGTCGGGCTGCTGCGTCGAGTAGCCGTACTCGAACCCGACGCACGCATATTCGGAGAGCGGACTATTTCGGATTTCGAACGAGAATTGACGTTCGCTCAGATGCTGCAACGGTATCCAGGGTGCGCCGTTGGCGGGGTCGTGGTAGACCGCATGGCGATGGCTGAACGTTCCGCGCTCGGTGTCCTGTCCGGTAAGGCGGATCGGCGTCCCCGTCGTCAAGAGCGACGCGAAGGCGAGCGACTCAGCGGTCCCCCAATCGACGGTTCCCTTCTCCGCGATTGCGGCCGCGCGCCGCTCGAACTGCGCGCGCAGCTTACGGTTCAGCGTAAACGCCGGCGGCACGTTGACCAACGCTTCGCTCCACGCGACGAGCGCGGCGCGAGAGACCGGCGTCAGGACGCTGCCATCGAACGTGTTGCTGCCGGAAAGCTTGCGCCCAGAGATATGCGAAGCTAGCGCGCCTTTGGCGGCGTGGCGGGCTTGCTGCAGCCGCTCCGTGGCCTCCTCGACCATCTCGCGCGCGCGTTCGGCGGTGATCACGGCTTGGTTGACGAGCTTGTTGGCAAAGAGCTCCCGCACCGTCGGATGATTCTTGATCCGCTCGGCCATCCGGGGCTGCGTATATGCCGGCTCGTCCTGCTCGTTGTGACCGAAGCGGCGATAGCCGATCAGGTCGATGAGGACGTCGCCTCCGAACGTTCGGCGGAAGTCGATCGCGAGATGTACCGCCGCGATGCAGGCGTCTACGTCGTCGGCGTTGACGTGCACGATCGGCACGTCGAACCCTTTGGCGAGATCGGAGGCGTAGCGGGTCGAGCGTGCGTCGTTTGGGTCGGTCGTGAATCCGATTTGATTGTTCGCGATCAGATGAATCGTGCCGCCCGTCTCGTAGCCCGGCAGGGACTGCATGTTGAAGACTTCGGCCACGATCCCCTGACCGGTGAACGCCGCGTCGCCATGGATCAGGATCGGCACGGCCTGCTTGCGGTCGAGCGCGGGAGTGCCGTGCGATGGATCGGTCTGCAGAGCGCGCGCGCTCCCTTCGACCACTGGATCGACTGCTTCAGCGCGTCGTGCGCCTGGGTCATCTTCTCCTGAGCGTCGGTGACCATCCGGTTGGCCTCCGAGCGCGATACCACGCCCGCCTCGATCAGCTGGTCAGCGTACAGCTTTCGGACCGGCGGGTGCTTCTTG
>DATASC010000151.1:0-3597 GCA_036269355.1 Candidatus Cybelea sp.
CGCTCATGGTGCCAAAGAGCGCGTCGTCCTGCGCGACCAGTGCGATTCGGCGCCGCTGCGGCGGCTCGCCGAGCACCGATGCGCCGCCGAGGTACACGTCGCCGCCGCGCGCGCGAAGCAATCCGGCGACGACGCGCAGGAGGGTCGTCTTTCCCGCGCCCGAGGGACCGACGACGGCCAGCGTCGTTCCCTGCGGAATCTCGAGCGAGACTCGATCGAGCGCGCGGCGGCCATCGTCTCCGAAATGGAAGATGAGCTCGCGAATTGCAAGCACTACTGCTGTAGAGGTTCCAGGCTGCTGCGATACTCCTCGCGCGCCGCCCCGTCGCCGGCGCGCGCACGAGTGACCATATCGCGCAGCCGGATCACCGTTGCGTCGTCGGCCTTGCGTCCTGCAAGAACCAAGCGCAAGGCAATCAACGCAAGATCCGGCGTCCGCGAACCTAAGCGCGCCAATCCTTCGTAGAACGGTGCGGCCCCGTCGGCCTCCGGCTTTAGATCGAGCAAGGCCCGTACGACCTCAGACTTTGAGGGCACGCCGTCGAGAAGATAGCCGTCGAGCAACTCGAAGTCCATCGCTCATGGGCTTCGCCAAACGAACCGGTTTGCTCTGCGCGCTCGTACTGGGCACGCTGGGAGCGACCGGGAACGGCGGCGACCTCGTGGCGCTGCTCGAGCGCATGCGTGCTGCGGCGGGCCCGGTGTGGCAGACGCACTTGATATCCGTCTCGCGGCTCTCGTTCGGAGGCGTGCAAAACGTAGTGTCGAGCGATAGCGAGGGCCTGCGAATCACCGTACGCCACTGTACCGGCGAGCTTTGCAACGGTTCGTACTTTGACGGCGTGCATCTCTTCTCGCTGAACATGAACGGCACGGCGGTGCCGGAGTCGCTCGAGCCCGAACCGTTTCTGCGTTCGCTTCGCCTCGTCGCGTCGCTGCAGTTCCTTGCACCATCGTTCGTCGCTCGCGGGGGCCGAATCGGTGCGGCAGCAACCGCAACCGTCGCCGGAAAAACCTATCGAACCATCGTCGTCGGCGACGTCAATGCGGTGCCGTTGCGGCTCTACGTCGATCCGCAGAGCGCACTCGTTCGGCTCGCGCGCGAGCTCGGCGGTGCTGAGACCTTCGAGTACCGCGCCTTCCGGCGGGTCGGTGCGTTCACGCTCCCTTATGAAGTTTTGCACGACGGCCAAGCCTTCGAACGCTACGACGACCGCGCCGTCGTCTCGTCGCCCTTCTCGCCGCCGCGCGGCCCCGCACCAGTCTTTCGAGGTGCGGCCGCTGCGATACCGACCGATCCAAGAGCCGTGACGCCGATCGTCGACTGTAACGTCGCCGGTGTTGCGGTGCGATGCCTGGTCGATACGGGCAACTCCGGACTCTCGATGAGTTCGGAGCTCGCCAGCCGGCTCGGCGCCCCGGTCGTTGGAAGCTACGAGGTTCGCGGGCTCGGCGGCTACACCACGCAAGTCGTACGCGCGGGGCCGTTACACGTCGGCAACGCAACGTATCCCGACGCGTACTACGCCGTGTTAACCGATCTCCGGCGCTATGGCTACGATGTCGTTCTCGGCGCCGACGCGCTTGCGGCGACCGGCATCGAGATCGACGCGGGCGCCCACACGATCCGGTTAGCAACGTCCGGGACGCGGGCTGGCATCGCCGTTCCCGTCTCATTCGAGAAGTTCGTGCCGGTGATCGATGTGGGCCTCGGCAACGTGCACGCATCGCTGGCAGTGGATACGGGCGACGAGTCGAATATCAATCTTGCGTACGACTTTTATGCCAAGCACCCGGGACTCTTCAGCATCGGCCAGCGGCGATTCGTGAGCGGAATCGGCGGCAGCAGCGTCGAGTTGATCGGAGAAATTCCGGCGGTAACGATCGGCGATTACCGGACCGGACCCCAGCGCATCGGGACGACGCAGACGCTGCACGGAACCGCCTTCGGCCACCTCGGCGCCGCCTTCTTGCAGCAGTTCCTGGTGGAGCTCGACTACGCCGCGGCGCAGCTGCGCCTGACGCCGAGGACGTGAGCGCAGCAACGATTCGCCGCTTCGCCGCGTGCGCATTTGCCGCGAGCCTGCTCTCTCCTCTCAACGCACGCGCGATGAGTCTCGATCGTTGCACCGTCGTCGCCGCAGAGATGATGGAGAGCGTCGACTCCGCGGAAGCGCGTCCGGGCGACTTTTTCCGATTTCAAACGGTCAACGCCGTGACGGTCGGCGCGCAGGTCGCCATTCCGTCGCGGACGATGGGCTACGGGGTTGTCGCGGTTGCCGCGCCCGCCGGGCGCGACGCGCGCCCCGGCGTGCTCGTACTCGAGCCGCGATACCTCGTTCTACCGGATGGACGCCATCTCGGCGTCGTCTTCGACCACAACGTGAACTCCGATCCCTTGGACAAGTCGGGCGCAAGCGATAGCATTCCCGGGTATCTCGGTGCGATTCCGCTCCTCGGCGTCGGAGCGGCGATCGGGATCTTCAATCATTTTCACAAAGGCAAGAACATCATCGTCCCGCGCGGGACCATCTTCACCGTGTTCCCGAGCGACGATCCATCCGTCGAGCGCTGCCAGTCGAATCCATCGTACTAATGACGAAATTTCGCGCTGACGACGGCGCCGAGCTTGCCTACGAAGAGCGCGGCTCGGGTGAGCCTGCATTCGTCCTTATTCACGGTTGGCAAGCGGATCGCAGCGTTTGGCACGACCTGGCCGCCGGGCTCGGAGCCGATGCGCACGTGCTCGTTCCGGACATGCGGGGCAGCGGCGAATCGCAGGCCGCGAGCGGGCCGTACCGGCTCGAAAGATTTGCGCGGGATCTGCGAGAGCTAATCGACGCTCGCGGCCTCAACCGCGTCGTGCTTGCCGGCCACTCGATGGGTGCGACGGTAGCGCTGCGCTTCGCCGTCGACCATCCGGAGCTCGTGCGCGCGTTAGCCCTGATCGCGCCGGTCCCGGCGAGCGGCGGCGGATACTCGCCCAAGGGCGAGGCCTATCTGCGCGCGACGGCGGGCGATACGGCGGCGCAGCGAAACTGGCTGGCGCGCACGTTCGCCGAAGCGCCTGACGATGCGACGCTCGATCGGCTCTGCGCGGCAGCGGCAACGACGAAGCGCGACGTTGCGCTCGAATCGTTTGAGTCCTGGGCCCACGCAGCCTTTGCGGACGAGACCCGTGTGATCGAAGCGCCGGTGCTGGTGCTCGCCCCGGAACACGATGCCAAAGACACGCGCGAACGCGTGGCGGACCTTCTGCCCAATTCGCGCTACGTCCCATTGCCGGGATGCGGGCACTACGCCATTATCGAGCAGCCGCACGCGATCGCGCAGCTGATTCGAGAGCTCGCCGCTTGAACGCCGAACGCAAGCGGCTCGAGACCGGGCGTGATAAGGCGCTTTGGCATCGGTGGGGTCCCTATCTAAGCGAGCGCCAGTGGGGAACCGTGCGCGAAGATTACAGCCCGCATGGTACGGCGTGGGAGTATCTGCCGCACGATCACGCCCGTTCGCGCGCTTACCGCTGGGGCGAAGATGGAATCGCGGGCATCTGCGATCGCTACCAGCAGCTTTGCTTCTCCGTAGCGATGTGGAACA
>DATASC010000152.1:0-8183 GCA_036269355.1 Candidatus Cybelea sp.
CGTCGGCTTTCCGTTGGAGCTCGTCGGCGGTTTCTTCGGCTGCCGCGCGCCCTTCGGCGACTGCGGCATCGAGGTTGGTACGCGCGCTTTCGACAACTTGACGTCCTCGTTCGTAGAGTTCGGAAACGCTCGACTGCCACTGTGAGGTGACGTCGTTGACCTTTCCGCGAATGTCGCCGGTCGCGCCCATCGCGAAGTTTCCGGCGTCGCGCGCCTTCCCCGCGAGCCGATCACGAGTCTGTTCCTGTGTTAACAACACCGCCGCAGCACCGCCAATTACTGCGCCGATGAGAACACCGGTGAAGAACCCGCCTCCACCATTGCCTTTGCCCATCGTTAACTACTCCTTGGTCTTTCGGTCTTTTCCAGTAACCAAGCGACGTAAACCGGCAGTTACACCGCCGAGCGTCGCTCCGACGTTGACGATTGCCGGTACGACCGCACTTTTCGTCAGGTCGGCAGTCTGCGCCAGAGTGCTCGCCGTCTCCTCGAGCGACCGCGTCACCTCGTCGATATGAGCGAGCGTGCTCGTCGCGGGCGTACCGATATTCTCCATTTGCCGGTCGACGCCGTCGAGGGTGGTGCGCACGCGCTCGAGCGTCTTCGCGAGTGCGGTGGCCGCAACAAAGACCCCGATGCCAACCAGGAGGGCTCCTACGCCCGCCAAGACCTCGAGAATCAATGGGCCCCACTCAGTATTGCTCAAGCCTCTGCCTCCAGCCGCGCGCCGTTCGTTTTTTGAGTCTACCCATCCCCCCGCAACGCCGCCGGGTCGCGGAGCCCGGAAACGAGCGAAGGAACGAGCGCTGCGACACGATCGATCTCGGCCGCCGACGTTTCTGTGCCCAGAGTAAACCGGATCGCACTCCTTTGCCAGCGCTCTTCTATACCCATCGCCCGCAGGACGTGGCTAGGCTCGGGGCTTCCGGAGGTACAGGCGCTCCCCGCCGAGGCTGCTACGCCGGCTAGGTCGAGCGCGATGAGCAGCGCGATGGACTCGACGCCCGCGAAGCTGAGGTTGAGGAAGTTGGGTAGCCGCTCGCCGGCACCGTTGACTCGGACGTCGGGGACCTCAGCGCAGACGGCGGCTTCGAACCGGTCGCGGAGCGCCGCGACGCCGGACGCCGCTCGTTTGCGTTCGGAAGCGGCCAGATCGAAGGCGGCGGCCATACCAAGGATTCCCGGCAGGTTATGCGTGCCCGAGCGGCGCCCGGACTCCTGGCCGCCCCCATATGAGATCGGCGCGAGCGGCACACCCGAACGGACGTAGAGCAGCCCCGCGCCGTGTGGGCCCCCGGCCTTGTGAGCGGAGAGCGTGAGTAGATCGACGCCTAGCTCGTTCGGCGCGAGCGAGAGCCATCGCGCGGCCTGGACGGCGTCGGTATGAAATGCGACCCCCCGCCTTCGAGCGATCGCGGAAAGCTGGGCGATAGGCTGAACCGTCCCCGTTTCGTTGTTGGCATACGCCACCGACGCTAGTACCGTGTTCGGGCGCAGGGCCGCCTCGAACTCGCCCGCATCGACTCGGCCGTCGACGCCGACCGGCAACACGGTGATCTCGAAGCCCTCCTCCTGCAACCGGTCGAGCGCCCCCAGCACCGCATGGTGCTCGGTCGCGCTCGAAACGACGTGCGCTCCCGCGCCGGCCGCGCGCGCGACGCCGAGAATAGCGAGGTTGTCGGACTCGGTTCCACTTGACGTAAAGACGATCTCGTTGCGGGCCGCCCCCAGCGCCGTCGCAATGCGTTGCCGCGCCGCGTCGAGCGCCGCACGCGCTCGTCGTCCCTCGGCGTGCAGTGAACTTGGGTTATATTCTTCGTGCGATTCCAGCATTGCCGCAGCAGCCTCCGGGCGCAACGCCGTGGTTGCCGCATTGTCTAGATAAATTCGCCCGGAGTTCACAGGTCGCTCACAGTCTGACGTTCTATTATCTGGTTGTGCGAAGCTCCAACGCACACTCCGAGAAGTAGCAACGGGAAAACTGGCGGTCCGAGTATCACTCGGACCGCCTCTTTTTGTAGTAACGCCGCCCGCTTAACGCGGGCGGCAAATTAAGCTGGCTCACGTTATAGTCGTCGTGCGCGTAGTGGTAGCCCTCACCATATCCTAACTCTCGCATCAGCTTCGTCGGCGCGTTGCGCAAATGCATCGGGACCGGATCGTTACGCGTCGTGAGAACGTCTTCCATCGCGGCGCCGTACGCTCGCCCAACTTCGTTGCTCTTCGGCGCCGTCGCGAGATAGAGCGTAGCGTGTGCGAGCGGATAGAATCCCTCGGGCATGCCGACGAAATGCACCGCCTGCTGTGCCGCAATCGCAACCTGCAGTCCGCGCGAGTCTGCGAGCCCGACGTCCTCTGAGGCGAGAATCACGAGACGCCGCGCGATGAAGAGCGGATCCTCGCCGCCGTCGATCATCCGCGCGAGCCAATAGAGCGACGCGTCAGGATCGCTCGCGCGCATCGACTTGATGTACGCGCTGATGACGTCGTAGTGCATCTCGCCGGCTTTGTCGTACTGCGAGGCGCGCCGCTGCATCGCTTCGTAGACGAGCTGCGCGTCGATCGCCGCGCGCTTTCCGGCCGCGGCGGTCGAAGCGGCAAATTCGAGCGCGTTGAGCGCCGCGCGCGCGTCGCCGTTCGCCAGCGAGATCAACAGCCGGCGGGCGTCGTCGTCGATTCCGATTTCGAGCGCGCCGAGTCCGATCTCTCGGTCGCCCAAGGCACGATCGACGACTCGCCCGACTTCCTCGTCGGAGAGCGGCTGCAGCACGAAGACGCGTGCCCGCGACAGCAGCGCCGAGTTCACCTCGAAGGACGGATTCTCCGTGGTTGCTCCGATGAGGGTGACCGTGCCGTCCTCGACGTGCGGCAGCACGGCGTCCTGCTGCGCCTTGTTAAAGCGATGAATCTCGTCGATGAAGAGCACCGTTCGCTTCCCAACCCGCCTTCGGGCCTTCGCCTCGGCGACGACGCGCCGCAAGTCTGCGACGCCCGCGCTCACCGCGGAGATTCCTTCGAAGTGCGCGCCGGTCGAGGTCGCCACGATCTGTGCGAGCGTCGTCTTTCCGCTGCCCGGCGGACCCCACAGAATCATCGACGGTACGGCATCGCGCTCGATCGCGGCGCGCAGCGCGCGCCCGACGCCGAGTATTGCCTCCTGTCCGACAAACTCATCGAGATTGCGCGGTCGCATTCGCGCTGCGAGCGGCATGTCGTCGCCGGCAAAGCTCAGCTGCATCGCGGTTCCCGCTTTTAGGGTGCCGAGCTCGAAATCGGCTCCGTAAGCCCGTTCTTCGGAACTTTGATCGGCTTCGGCGTAGCGAGCTTGCGATGCATCTCGCCGGGGAACTGCATCGTGACGTCGCCCTCGGCATGCGCGGTCCCGGTAGCAGTATTGTACAGCACTTTCCGCGCGCTCATGTTGCGGCTGCCTTGGGTTATGTGCACCGAGCCCTCGAGCAGCAGCGTATGCTGCGTATCGTCGAGGGTGCCGGTGTTTGCGTTGACGACGGTATCGGCTTGGACGTAGTGAACGTTGCCGATCGCTTTATAGACCTTCGCCGCTCCGTCGATCTGCGCTTTGTCGGCGGTCAACGTCGACGGGCTGGGCGCGTGCGGTGCCGCTTCGCCGCCCGCCAGAGACTCCGCATTTCCTTGCGAGTCGTGCATGACGACGTGACCGTTAAGAAAGAGCATTTTATTCTTGTAGTTGCCGTTGGCTTTGTCGGCGCTGACGTCGCCGCCGGTGCGCGTCATAACGACCTTATTCGGGGTACTGAAGTCGCCGTTCTTGAAGTTCGCGTCGAGCGAACTCGCATGCACCGTCCACACGCCGAGGTCGAACGATGCGGGCGCCGCACCAGGCGGCATCGACGTACCCGGCGACGGCACCGCCCCTGGCGAGTGCCCCGGTGACGGAACCGCCGGAAACGGGCGTGCGGGGGTAGGCCGCACCGGCAGCGCCGGCGGACTCGGTGAAGCGGCGTTCGCGAACGGCGTCGCAAGCGCTATGGCGCCGGTGAGCGCAAAGAGTAATCGGATCATTCTCGAGCGGTATCTTAACTGGTCATCCTGAGCTATCATCCTGAGCCTGTCGAAGGACGAACGAGCGGACCTTTACCGTCGGCCGTTCGATCGGTCCGAGCAACTCGGTAAGGCGCCGCTCCGAGACGGCACCCTCTCGCAGCAAACGAGCGTGGCTGCCGGAAAGATCGACGATTGACGATTCGCTATTATAGCGCGTCGGGCCGTGCTCTACCAGAAGATCGGCGCCCCGCAGCATCGAGCGATCCGAACCGCCGAGATACCGCGGACCGCCGCGCGGATTGACCGTGGTGCCCGCGATCGGACCGCACCGTTCGAGAATGCCGCGCGCAAATGGATCGTCGGGAACACGAAACGCCAGCGTCTGCAGTCCCGCGGCGAGTTCGTCACTGATGAATCGGGGCTTACGCACCAATAAAATTACCGGCGCGGGAAGCAACCGTTTGGCCGCGTGAATCGCGAGCGGATTGTCGGCCGCGTACTCCAAGAACTCCGCGGCGGTGGCGAGGTGCATCGTAAGCGGCCGATTGTCCGGCCGTCCCACGGCGGCATAGACGCGGTCAATCGCTTCGGAGTCGTACGGATCGCATCCGATCAGATAGCTCGTATCGTTGGGGAGGATGACGGTCCCACCGGAAAACGCGACGCGCGCTACTTCTTCGGCGATCGCATCGAGTTCGGCGCTCCGTGCGTCGACGATGCGGCCGAATGCCTCGGCCGGCATCCGTTACCCGGCCACGCTCAGATCCGAAGCCTCGCGCCGGTACCGATCGCAACGCACGAAAGCGGATCGTCGGCGACGATCGCCGGTACGCCGGTTACCTCCGACAGCAGTTTCTCGAAACCGCGCAAAAGCGCTCCGCCGCCCGTGAGAATTATTCCGCGATCGATGATGTCGGCCGCGAGCTCCGGCGGCGTCTTTTCGAGCACGGCCTTAACCGCTTCGACGATCGCACCGACGGGCTCGGCGAGGGCGTCGCGAATCTCTTCGCTGGTAATCTTCACCGTCTTTGGAAGGCCATTGATGAGGTCGCGCCCGCGAATCTCCATCGCGAGTTCCTGTTCGAGCTTGTACGCCGAACCTATTTTGATCTTGATCTCCTCGGCCGTCCGTTCGCCGATCATCAAATTATAGACCCGGCGAATGTAGCGTACGATCGCTTCGTCCATTTTATTGCCGGCTACCCGCAACGATTGCGAAACCACGATGCCGCCCAGCGAGATGACCGCGACGTCGGTCGTGCCGCCGCCGATATCGACAACCATGCTCCCCGACGGGCCGCCGATCGGCAATCCCGCGCCGATCGCGGCTGCCATCGGCTCTTCGATAATTCCGACGTCGCGAGCGCCCGCGAGTTTTGCGGCGTCCTTTACCGCTCGCTCCTCAACGCTCGTGATCTCGGCCGGTACGCAAATCGTAACGTGCGGCTTCGGTTTGACGATCGACGACCACCACGAGCGGTCTTTCATCACCTTCTTGATGAAATACGATAGCATCGCTTCGGTCACTTCGAAATCCGCGATTACGCCGTCGCGCAGCGGACGAATCGCCTGAATGTGCGACGGCGTTCGTCCGAGCATCTGGCGGGCCTCTTCGCCGACGGCGAGCACTCGGCCGGTGTTGATGTCTTTAGCGACGACCGACGGCTCGCGCAGAACGATGCCTTTACCTTTGACGTGAACGAGCACGTTCGCCGTGCCGAGGTCGATCCCGATATCCAAATTACGGTTCCTTCACTCCGATGTTAGAGAGTTATCCAGTTGCGGAGACGCGAGGATACTCGCTCGTCTCGAATAATCCCGTCGGCTCGACGAGCGGCGTGACGCCGCTGCTGCGCTGAACCTGGCCGCCGAGCTCCGAGAGCAACTCTTCCAGACGCTCGTAACCGCGATCGATGTATTCGAGGCCGATGATCTCCGTCTCGCCGGCGGCGGCAAGACCGGCGATGACCAGCCCTGCGCCCGCGCGAATGTCCGGTGCCTCCACCGGCGCGCCCGAAAGCTGTTTGGGTCCCTTGATCACGGCCGCATTGCTCTCCATCGTCACCTTGACGTCCGCGCCCATACGCGCCAGTTCGTTCACGTACGAAAAGCGCGCATTGAAAATCGATTCTTCGACGACGCTGGTGCCCGGACAGGTGCAGAGAAAGCCGACGACCTGCGGCTGCAAGTCCGTCGGAAAACCCGGATACGGTGCGGTCAGAATGTCGGTGCCGCCGGTAATGCCGTCGGCATTCACGCGAATCCAATCGTCACCGGTCATCGTCGCAACTCCGCACTCCACGAGCCTATCGGTAAGCGCCGTGAGATGCTCCGGGCGGCACGCTTTGACCGTCACGTCGCCGCGCGTCACGGCGCCGGCGAGCAGGAGCGTTCCGGTGACGATGCGATCGGGGATGATTTCGTACTCGACGCCGTGCAGCTCCGGTACGCCCTCCACCACAATCGTGTCGGTTCCTTGACCGGAAATCTTCGCGCCCATGGCGGCGAGAAAGTTCGCCAGGTCCACCACTTCCGGTTCCATCGCGACGTTGTTTAACCGCGTCGTGCCGTCGGCTAAGGCCGCGGCCAACATCGCGTTCTTCGTCGCTCCGACGCTCGGCATACGAAAGTCGATCTCGGCGCCGCGCAGTTGCGCGTCGTGCGATTGCGCGATCAAATAACCGTGTGCGTTATGGACGTCGCACCCCAGCGCGACGAACGCCTGCTCGTGCATGTCGGTCGCTCGCGTGCCGAGCACGCAGCCGCCCGGCAACGGCACCTCGGCACGGCCGAATCGCCCCAAAAGCGCTCCGACCACGTCGAACGACGCGGCGAGCTTACGAACCAGCGCGTAGGGCGCGCGATATGAGGCGACGTTGCTTGCATCGATCGTGAGCGTATTGTCGCCTTCGTAGCGAATGCGGGCGCCGAGGGCCTCGAGCAGCGACGACATTACCGAAACGTCGGTGATGCGCGGCACGCGATGGAGCGTTACCGTGCCCTTTGCCAACAGCGACGCGGCCATGATCGGCAACGCGGCATTCTTGGCGCCGTGCGTCGTGACCGAACCCTCCAAGCGCACGCCGCCGCGTATCCGCAGCGTCGTCTCAAGCCGATCGAGCATACTCCGTTTACCGTTCGCGTAGGCGCTCCGCTCGCCTACCGAGGTCACTTATGGCCGGTAAGCCGCAGCTTTGCTTCGGCGAAGTCGATCTTGGCCTGTTCGCGCGCGAAGAGTTCGCGGTCGGCGCCGTCGGCCTTCTGCCGCTCCTTCGCCTCGTTCAGCTCCTGACGCGCCTCGGAAACGACCACGTCTTCGAAACGCACCGCCTCGTCAACGAGCACCGTTATGCCGTCGGGAAGCGCCTGCATAAAACCCTCGCTCGTCGCGAGCTCTAGCCGCGTACTGGCGCCTTCCTGGGGGCTGGTGCGTACGTTCGCGCGCAGAATACCGGGTCGCAGCGCGGCGAGAAACGGCGCGTGATGCGGAAGTATGCCTTCCTCGCCCTCGGTCGTCACCGCGATGACGAGCTCGGCTTCGCCGTCGAACACGACCTGGGCCGGCGTCACGAGCTTGAACGGAACGGCGTCAGCCACGGGCCATCCGTTCGGCGTTCTCGCGAACCTCGTCGATCGTGCCCGCGTAGAAGAACGCTCCCTCGGGCAAGTCGTCGACTTTGCCTTCGAGGATCTCCTTGAATGAAGCGATCGTCTCGGGAAGCTTGACGTATTTGCCCGCTCTGCCCGTGAACTGCTCGGCGACGAAGAACGGCTGCGAGAAGAATCGCTGGATGCGACGCGCGCGCGCGACAGCGACCTTGTCGTCTTCGGAGAGCTCTTCAACGCCCAAGATCGCGATGATGTCCTGCAGGTCCTTATATCGCTGCAGCACCTCCTGCACGCCGCGCGCGACCTCGTAGTGCTCCTCGCCGATAATTTGCGGATCGAGGATGCGCGAAGTCGACGCCAGCGGATCGACCGCGGGATAGATGCCCAACTCCGAAATCGGCCGCGAGAGCGCCGTCGTCGCGTCGAGATGTGCGAAGGTCGTGGCGACCGCGGGATCGGTGTAGTCGTCGGCCGGAACGTAGATCGCCTGGATCGAGGTGATCGAGCCTTTGGTAGTGGTGGTGATGCGCTCCTGCATCGCGCCCATG
>DATASC010000153.1:0-9357 GCA_036269355.1 Candidatus Cybelea sp.
GGCATTGGGAAATCGCGGGTGCTGCGGGAGTTCGTCGGCCGGCTCAACCGGCGCACCTCGGCGGTCGCCACGAGCGCCTGCCGCGCGTTCGCCCAGCAGCCCCTTGCGCCGCTGCTCGATTCGCTTGGCCAGATCGTCGAGATCGATCGTCGCGAACTGATCGCCTCGTCTAAGGAGGAGCGTCTCGAGGCGATCACCCGGAGGCTTGAGCAGGTCGCAGCAAAACGGGTGACAGTCGTTGCGATCGAGGATCTGCATTGGGCCTCGGTCGACCTCGTACAAACGCTGCTCGTGCTGGCACAACACGCAGCGAGCAAGCGCCTACTCTTTGTTGCCACCTATCGCGACAACGAGATTGTGCCCTCGCACCCGCTCTTTCGATGGTTCGGCGAACTCGTTCGCGAGCCGGCCGTCTCGGTCGTTACCCTGCCGCGATTTGACGATGCGGAGACGGACCGGCTGATCTCGGGCGCGCTGCCCGATCGCGCGCGGCTCGCGATACCGGTGCTGCGCGCCGTGCGCGAACGCTCCGACGGCAATCCGCTCTTCGCCGAGGAGCTGCTGCGCAGCGCGGTCGATTCGCAGCGATCGCGCACGACGGTCGCGCCGGGAGCGTTGCCGCTGTCGCTGCACGCGCTGATTCGCGAGCGCCTCCAGGACTGCACGAGCGAGGAAGTGACCTTACTCGAGCGCGCGTCGGTCTTCGGCCGCACCTTCACCATCGGCGGCCTTGTAGCCGTCTTCGGCGGCGACGGAGAAGCGCTCGAACCGATGCTAGAACGATTGCGCGGCCTCCAGCTGGTCGAATACGTCGAAGGCGCCGCCGGCATCTACCAGTTCCGTCATGCGCTCACGCGCGACGTGATCTACGGCGAGATGCAGACGGAAGCCGTGCGTCCGTTTCATCTCGCCATCGCCGAACATCTCGAACGTTCGCACGAAGCGGCGGGCGCGCCTGAAGACCTCGCGCACCACTTCTGGCAGGCCGATTGCCGAGACCGCGCGGCCGCATATTACGAATCGGCGGGCGCCGCGGCAATGACGATTTTCGCATACCAAGACGCGGCGGCGTTCTTCGAACGCGCCGCGATCGGTTACGACGCTCCCGCGGCTCGCGCGCGTATCGAAGCCAGCACCGGGCAGGCCTTCATCTTTGCAGGCGATCTCGACGACGGAATCGCGCATTACGAACGTGCCGTCGCCGTTGCAATCGAGCTCCGCGACGTCGCACAAGCGGTACGCGGCCGGGCATTGATGGCCGGCCATCTGTTCGACGCGGGGCGAAAAGATGCGGCTATCGCGCTCGTTCGCGAGACGCTGCCGCTGGTGGCGGAGGGAAACGGGTCGTTGCGCGCGCGTTTGCTGACGCGTTTGGCGATGATGCTCGCGCGAGGCGGAAATTTGGACGAGGCGCACGATGCCTTGCAGCAAGTCGACCGATCACGCTTGGAACCGAATGCCGACGCGACGGCGGAGTACTATCTCGGTGCGAGCGAGCTGCACGCGTTGCGCGCGGAGACGGCCGACTGGAAATCGTGCTTCGCGCAAGGCCTCGCGATCTACGAGTCGCGCGGCCACCCCGGACCGATGCAGGTCGCGCACGCCAACTTTGCGGTGCAAGCGCTTGCGATCGGGGAAACGGGCCTGGCTCGAACGCATCACCGCATCGCACGCGAGCTCGCCCGCACCCTGCGCTTCGAGGATCAGACCGTATTGCTCGCGCAAGTCGAGCTCTACGCCGGCAATCTTGACGAGGCGCGGTGCATCGTAAATGCGACGAAGCCGTCGCGAAAGTTTCTGATGCGCGCAATGCAGACGCAGGTTGCAATTCCGCTCGCGCTCGCCTCGGGCGACGACGCGCTGTTGGAAGAGTACTACGAGCCTGCTTTTTTGATCGAAGCCGGCTTGCAGCCGTTCACTCTCACGCTCGCGCGCGTGGCTGCGGCGCAGGTCTTCGCGCTTGCCGCGAAAGGGCGCGCCCGCGACGTGCGCCTGCTGCTCGGACGCATTCTCGATGCGATGAACACGCCATTTGGAATGATGTTACCGATCGCCGCAATCGCACGGTTCGGGCCCGAGCGCGTGGCAGACCTTCGAGTCATCGTCGCGGCCGCCGCCGCGCGTCCCGGCGATCGAGTCAACAAGGCGTTCCTCGGGCTGCTCGACGCGATCGCGGCCTCGCAGCGCGGCGAGTCGAGCGAAGCGACGCGGATTGGGCTCGATGCCGCGAGCCGATTTGCCGAGCTCGAGTGGCCGCTCTTCGAAGCCTTCGCTTTAGAAGTCGCCGGACGGCGGCACGCCGCGCTTGGAATCTACCTGCGCTGCGGCGCAACTGGAAGCGCACGTCGCCTCGAGGTGCTGGGTATGGGAGACGGAGCCGCCGGGGCACTTGGAATGCTGACGGCGCGCGAGCGAGAGCTCGCGCTGCTGATTGCTGCGGGGAAACCGAACCGTGCGGCGGCAGCGGAGCTCTCGATCACCGAGAAGGCCGTGGAAAAATACCTGACCTCGATCTACGCGAAATTTGGACTCAAATCACGTTCGCAACTCGCCGCGCTCGTCGCATCGTCGCAAAACCAAAGCGAACGTTAGCAACGAGCGCGCCGGTCTTTACGGAGTGAACTGAACGATGCCGCTACCGCTGTAGTCGGTAATCCAGAGCGAGTTGTGCGGCGCGCCGACCGCGATATCGGCGGGGAGCGCGGCCGGAATCGAGTACTCCGTGATATGGCCGCTCATGCTGACCCGCGCGACGCGGGACGGATTCGATTCGCTGAACCAGACGTAGTTGCCGCCGGCCATGATCGAACCGGGTCCGGAGTTCGGACTGATGCCGCGCGAGTACTCCGTTACGACGCCGCCGGTGGTTATTCGTCCGATCTTATTCGCGGAGTTCTCGGTGAACCACAGGTTGCCGTCGGGGCCGCGCGCGATGTCGACGAGCCCGGCGTTTGCGGTAATGCCGTTGGAGAACTCGGTGATGACGCCCGCCGGTGTGATCTGCCCGATGCGATTGCCGAACTCTTCAGTGAACCAGACGTTTCCATCGGGACCGGTCGTTATGTCGTGCACGGCCACGTCGCCCGGCGAGAGCCCGTTGGTGAAGAGGGTCACCGTGCCGGAGGTCGTGATGCGGCCGATCGCATTCGTACTCGGCGAGCGGAGCGTAAACCAAACGTTGCCGTCGGAGCCGAGCGTAACGTCCCACGGACCGTACGCCTCGTTCCCGCTGGCGAACGTGGTGACTCTGCCGTTGCGCGTCATCCGGCTGACGCCGTCGGCATTCACCTGCGTAAACCACATATTGCCGTCCGAGCCTTCGACGATTCCGTTAGGACCCGTCGCGGGCGCGGTAAACTCAGTAACGACGCCGGCCGAGCTGATCTTTCCGATCTGGTTCGATCCGGTCTGCGTGAACCACATCCCGCCGGGGCCGGGTGCGATGCCGTGCGGATTGCTGTTGGGCGTGATCCCGGTGAAGAACTCGGTGCTGCTGGGTGCGGGCGCCGGAGCGCGGCGCGTATCTGGCGCCGGCGGCGACGCCGGCAATCCGGGGGTCGAGTTGGAGACGCCGCTGCACGCGGCGACGGCGCTCGCCAACGCGAATCCGGCGACAGCGCAGGGCAGAAAGCGATGCTGCGGCTTCAAATTCATAGAAAAACCTCCTGAAGCGGTTACTGCCATCGTAACCGGGGGCCGCGGAAAGCATAGTAGGGGAACCCCCACAAACGCTCCGGGCGCCCGGCGGCGCGATTCTAACTCAACGTCGCGACACCGTTGACGCGTTAACGTGCGATAATCCAATCGGAGCGAGCCCCCTTATGGGGCTCACGAGTTGCCATTTTGGACGCAAACTGGGCAAGGAGGCAATCATGGGACCGTGCGATTACGGCCGGAATTGGGAAGAATCTACCGTGCGCTTTTCTAGCGAGGCGGCAGAGCTTGCCGATCGGGTCGAGAAGGAGCTCCAGGTAATCGCACGGCGCCGCGCGGGGACTGTTGACACGTTACCGCCCCGCCTCAACGAGCGAGCAAATGCGATGGCGCGCCGTTTGAAGTACGCCGTCGAGCTTTTCATTCCCAAGACCATCTCACCGGATTCGGCAGTTCGGCTCTTCGCCAAGTGGCAAGATCCGGTCACACACACGGTTTCGGAAGGCGTGATATCGGAGCTGCAGGAGGCGCGCCACTGGTAAGGTCTCGCCAGCCACATCTTAAAATTTATATCTAGGAAGGCTGCAAACAATGAGGACCATCGCACTTATCGCCGCGCTCGCAATCGCTGGCGCGCCGGCGATCGTTCAAGCCGATCAATCGCAAGATAAAACCCTCTGCACCGCGGCGATGCAGATTCAAAACTGGTCGGGCATCGCGGCGAGTTGCCGCGCCGTCGCCGAAGACTATGCAACCAACGCGCAGAGCGACTCCGGTCACCAGCGCGCGCTCGACTTGACTCTCGAAGGCACGTGGATGGCCGAGGTCGGCCTCGCGTACGACAACGTCGGCCGGTATAACGATGCCGCGTCGGCGAAAGCGGCGGCACGGTTCTTCCTGACGGATGCGCAGACGCAAACCGACGATCCGAGGTTATTGGACCTGATCGAAACGTCCCTGAGCCGGCTCTAGGGACGGCGCGTTCAGCAGGCCCCCGCAGCATGGAGGCCACGGGGGCCCGCTGAACGTTCGCCATCATGCGACTCCTCTTCGGAATTATCTGCGCGCTCGTTTTGATTGGCGCTACCTCGCCGTCGACCGTTTCATCGGACGCGGCCCTGATCGGCTGGGCCGCCGGTCCGGCGGTCTCAACAGAGCTGCAGGCGGAGAAGACGATGCTCTCCGTTCCGAGCAGCGCGAATGCGATGGAGATCGAGCATCATCTCTCTTCCGTACCGCACCGTGCAGGCTCGGCCGCCGATTATGCAACCGCGCTTTACGTTAAGCAGCGGCTGGAGCGCGACGGCTTCGCAGCGCGGATTCAAGAGTATCAGGTCGAGTTCACTGGGCCGCTCCAACAGAGCTTGACGCTGCTCGCGCCGCGTCACCACGACTTCGACCTCATCGAGGGCGTTCCGGGGCGCCACACGCGCTGGGAAATCATGGCCGGTCCGCCCTTCCTGGAGGAGTCGGGAGACGGCGACGTGACCGGTCCGGTGGTGTACGTCAACGCCGCGGCAAAAGACGACCTCGCCGAAATCGATGCGCAACACGTGAGCCTCAAAGGTGCGATTGCGCTCGTTCGTCTCGGTGCGCCGGGAGGCGGCGGCTTTCGGAACGTCAACCGCAGTTGGATTGCGTACAACGAACTACGCAAGCGCGGAGTCGCGGGAATATTGGAGTTCATGGAACCGGCGACCAGCGGCTACGGCGGCGGTTCGATGTGGCCGAGCGGCAACTACAAGAACACCAACATGGCGGAACGGATGAGTGGGATGTCCCCCCGCGGCTTCCTCATGTTTCCGCCGGGAGATCCGACGATGTCCGGCCACGCCCCGGTCGTAGGGGCGGCTCATCAAAGCTGGAACGAAATCCCGCACGCAACCATTCCCGAGCTGAGTATCACTCAGAGTACGGCGCGGACGCTGCTCGCCGCGATGACGGGCACGGTGGTGCCGCAGTCCTGGCATCCGATGTTCGAGTTCGTCCAGCACTTCGGCGGCAACGTGATGGTGCGCGAGCGCACGCGGTTCGAGCGCCGGGTCAAGACCATCTGGCTCGTCTTTGGCGATATGAAGGGCAGCGAACAGCCCGACTCAATCGTCATGATCGGAAGCCATCGCGACGCGATGACCTTCGGCGCGATCGATCCGGGAAGCGGCACGACGGTACTGCTGCAGGATGCCGACGCATTTCAAGCTCTTGCCAAAGCAGGATGGAAGCCGAAGCGCACGATCGAGTTCGCTTCGTGGGACGGACACGAGCTCGGGCTCTTCGGCTCTGCCGCTTACATCTATCAGTATGGCCCGCAGTTGCGCAAGAACGTCTTTCAATACATCAACACGGACCAGCTGACCACCGGCGATCCGTTTGTGGTGAGCGCGTCGCCCGGCCTTTACGCGTTTATGAAGCAGATCTGCGACATCGTGCCGGCTGCCGACGGGAAGGGAATGCTCGGCGCACGCGACCAGCGTCTCGAGCCGCTGCTCAACCCGATCACCGGCGGATCCGATCACCAGAACTTCTCGTACATGCTCGGCGTCCTGAGCACGTCGAATGGATACTACGGCTACTTCGGCGCGCATCACACGGCCGAGGACAACCTCGACGGGCTGCGCACGTACGATCCGGGCATGCGCCAAGCCGTCGCTATGGCGCAGCTGACCGGCATTCAGGCGATGCGAGCCGCGAACGCTACCGTCGAACCGCTCCGAATCGAGGAGATTCCAGCGCAGCTATTGGACGATCTCCCACCGGTTGCGGCCGCAGCCTTTACGAAGAGCGACGGCGCCGTAACGTTCTCCGAGCTGCGTCAGGCGCTGACCCAGTACCGTGACGCCGCACACCGAACCGACCTCGCGATGCAGCAGGCCGAAACGCAGGCGGACGCAACCGCTATGGCGTCGATCGCAGCGCGCGAGCAGGCCTCGCGCGACGCCTTCTACATACCGGGCGGCCTTCTAGAAAACTCGTACTATCACACGATCGACCGTCTCTATACGAGCTTTCCCGAAATCGTCTTCGCCGGTGCCGACGATGCGGCTGCGAAGTCGGCCTACGAGCGAATTCTGCAAGCCGTTCGCACCGCCACGGCAGCGCTCGCTGTGTCACCCTGACCCTTCGTCTCGGCGCTGGCGCGCCTCGCTCAGGACCGCCCCTTCGTCTCGGCGCTAGTGCGCCTCGCTCAGGGCCGCGCTTCGCGCGGGCGCTAATGTGTCACCCTGACCCTACTGTGTCACCCTGAGCTTGTCGAAGGGTGAAGTTCTTAGGCAGAAAGCTCTTGAGCCAGGGCGACGACGATGCCTTCAGGCCCGCGAAGATAGCACAACAGATACATATCTTCGTACTGCACGATTTCACCCACGAGCTCTGCACCACGAGCGCGTAAGCGGGCGATCGTGTTTGTGATATCGTCGACGGCAAACATGACGCGGTGTTTACCGACAGTGTTTATCTGTGCGTTCTTCGAATCGGGAATGGCCGCTTCTGGGGTATTGAATCGTGAGAGCTCGATCCGGCTCTGATTGTCCGGCGTCCGCAGCATTGCGATGTCACTCTTGACGCCAGTGAGTCCGACAACGCGATCTACCCAGTCGCCCGAGACCGTCGCCTCGCCGACGAGTTCCATGCCCAGCTCACTAAAAAATGCTATTGCGGCATCTAGGTCGCTGACTACGATACCGACGTTGTCCATGCGCCTAATTGTCATACGCTTCACATTATCCCTTAGCGAATATTTCCAACATTACCTAAACGAACCTGAGGATCTCGTCGACCGTTCCGATCTCGCCGATGCGCGGGAAAATGATTTCGAGCGCGCGTTCGTGCGCGAGTTGGTTCCGATCGCTCATAGCGTCGGATGCGAAGGTAAGATTGTACGAGCGTTCCCAAGCGTCGCGCGCGGTCGATTCTACCCCGATGCTCGTCGAGATTCCGCATAGCACGATGTTCGTTACGGCGCGGCGGCGCAGCTGAAGGTCGAGGTCGGTGCCGTAGAACGCCCCCCACTGGCGCTTGTGCACGAAAATGTCGCGCTGTGGGTCGGCCTTTAGCTCGTCGGCGTAGTCGAAGAAGTCGGCTCCTCGCTCGGGCGAAGGCGCGACTGCCGCTTTGCGCGTTTTGATCGCATCGTCGCCGGTCTCCGACCAGCCGACACGAACGAGTGCGACGGGACGGTTTTTGCCGCGAAACGCATCGACCAGGCGTACGACGTTGGCCAAGACGGCGTCCACCGGCGTGACGGTCGGCGTCGCCAATATGCCCTTCTGCATATCGATAACGACGAGCGCGGTTTTTGGGTCGAGGGTGGTGATCGGCATCAATGCGCTCCTGCGGCGGATTCGGTGAGCGTGACTAGTGTTGCGTCCATCGCTGCGATTCGGGCCGCCATGCCTTCGACTCCGTAGCGCGCCGCGATCGACGACATCGGCACGTAGCCTATTTTCACGCCTTCGGGCACTTCCCAAACCAGAATCTTGAGCGGAAGGTCGAGCGCGACGAGCGGGTAGGCGTCCATTAGCGGCGTCCCGCCTTTGGGATTGCCGAAGACAATCAGTGTCGTCGGCCGAAGCGCCATTCCCACCGACTCAGCCGCCGCCGACTGGTCGATGGTTGCGAAGATCGTATTTCCCGCGGACCTAATTGCTGCGGAAAGGCGTTCGAGCGTTTTCGGGTAGGAATGGGCGCTGATCTTGGTGGTTACCGTTGCAGTCATCGTGCGCAGGAAATACGACGGGATTCGATTCGGCAACTGCCCGTCGAGTTGCCCGATACACCTCGTTCCCTGCCCCGTCGGCAGTTGAGCGTTAATGCAGTACGATGTCGAGCGTCACTGTCACCGTGCCTCCGATCGTGGGATCGAGCCGGGTTACGCTCATTCCAAACGCGTGCCGATCGATTTGCGCCGTCGCGTGATACGCCGGTTGCGCCGGGGTTCCGTTCGCCGTTACGTCGAGTTTCGCGGGCTGCTCCACGCCGTGAATGGTGAGGACGCCGTCCATCTCGAAGGCGTTGCCGCTGCGCGCGGTCACGCTCGTGCTCGCGAACGTCCAATGCGGAAACTTCGCAGCGTCGAAGAAGTCGGGCGACTCGAGCGAACGATCGCGATCGGGCTCGCCGGTCTCGATTCGCGTGGCGTCGAGTACCGCCGTCGCGGCGGTTGGAATCATCGCGCCGGCGGGGAGCGTAACCGAGCCGGAGAGAATCGGAACCGTCCCCGTTACGCGCTCCACCCAGATGTGTGAAACGCCGAACGCCGCGTGCGAGCGCGCCGCGTCGATCTCGCGCGTCGGCGCGGAAGCCGCCGCGAGTGTGGACGCGAGGAGCAGCAGCGCGATTGCCGAGCGCATCTTAAAAGCCAAAAGTCAGCTGAGCGTTCACGGTGTTCGTCGTCTGAGGCGAGTGGGCGATCACGTCTTCGACCGTTAGGCGCCCGTTCTCGGTCGGCCCGTAGCCGAGCAGAACGACGGCGTCGCGAGCGAAGCCGTTCGTCGGATCGTCGGTTCCCTGATAGCGAGCCTCGGCAAAAAGCCGCCGGTTGAAAGCGTAGCGGAGTTGCTCGAAACCGCCGCTCGAACGGCAACCGACGAGCCCGGGCGTCGCACAGTTTGAGTCCCATCCATTGATCAGCACGAGCTCGCTCGAAAAGCGCGACCATTGTCCGTACGTAAAGCCGAATCCGAGCCGGTCGAAGCGATCGTTGGG
>DATASC010000154.1:0-15167 GCA_036269355.1 Candidatus Cybelea sp.
TCGGATGCTCTCTCGGCAATGGCACTGGGTGTGGGAGTGGCCCTGGCGACGCTCTCCGGCCGCAACGAAGCGGAGCCTTCGACGCGCGAGTTACTGACGCGTATCCTCGAACGCCTTCCGCCTCCGCCTTCGTAACGGATACCTAAACGCTAAACGCTAAAACGGGATCTCGTCTTCGAGTTCGTCGCCGAATGCTTCACCGGAAGCTGCGGCGCGTGGCGCCGAGCCGCCGCCGTTGAACGAGCCGCCCGCGTCGTCGCTGCTGGTGCGGTCGCGCGGCGAGCCAAGCATCTGCATGTTATCGATGACCACTTCCGTCGCTTTGCGCTTGTTCCCGTCCTTGTCATCGTAGCTGCGAATTACCAGGCGACCCTCGACCAGGCAGTTCGAGCCCTTCTTCAGATAAGTGTTGCACGTTTCGCCAAGACGATCCCAAGCGACGATGTCGACGAAGGTGGTCTCCTCTTTGTTGCGCGGGTTGTTCACCGCGAGGGTAAACTTCGTCACCCCCTTACCCGATTGCGTGTACCGAATCTCCGGATCGCGAGTTAGGTTGCCGACCAGAATGATGCGATTGTAAGAACCTGCCATTGCTTATCCTCTTTTCGCCGCTTGCCGTTGGTTCGAAGCTATCGCCTCCGAGTGTCAACTGTATGGCACAGATGTTGCCGAAACGCTGCCTCGCTCAAGGCTGGGACTGTGGGACGGGCGGAGTGTTCGCTGCCAGCGTCGCCATATGCGTCAGCATCTTCGCGTCGAGCCGGACGACCAGGGCGCGAAGCACGTCCTCGTGCAGCTTGAGCTGGCGCTCGAGCTCCTTAGAGACGCCCGCTTCGCTGCTGAACTGCATGACGACGTAGTTGCCCTCGCGCACGTCGTTGATCTCGTAGGCGAGGCGCTTCTTGCCGAGCTTCTCGACGGCGTTCACTTCGCCGCCTTGACCCTTCACGATCTCGGCGATCGCGTTGGCGCGCTCTTCGACCTCGCTCTCTTCCAGCGACGGCCGCAAGATATAGGTGACCTCGTAAATATTCATTCCGTATCTCCGTACTGTGGACGCCCGCAATCGCGGGCGGCCCACCCATTGCAGAGTGGGCAGCAGGCAAAGCCGCCTACTTCGGTCACGATACGCAAATCCCCATCCGTAGGAGCCGGGCCCGGCGCCTGGAACTGCGGCGTTGGAGATGATTTCCAGAACATTGGCCGTCCTCGCCCTCGGAGGAGCCGCTTTTGTCGCAGGGTGCGGCGCGAACACCGCAGGTATTTCCGGCGCGCCCGAGCCGGCCGCCGCCCGGCCGGCAGCTCACCGTCACTCCGGCAGCGGCAAGATTACGAACGTCATCGTCATCGTTCAAGAGAATCGCAGCTTCGAGAGCTTCTTCGCCGGATATCCGAATGCGAACGCGCCGATGACCGGATGCGCGTCGCCACCCCCGGGCGGAAGCCTGCGTTCCTCGCGTACGGTGCCCGGGACGACGTCCTCTTGTCCGGGCAACGACGTACGGGTGCCGTTGCACCAGGTAACATTTAAGAACAACTCGGACTTGAAGCACGACTGGGGCTCGTCGATGATCGATTGGAACGGCGGGCAGATGGACGGCTTTTCGCATTGGGGAAAAACGAACGCCGGCTACAAGGGCTACGAGTACGTCGAACGCAGCGAGGTACAACCGTACTGGACGATGGCAGGGCAGTATGTACTCGCCGACGCGATGTTCCCCACCGAGTTCGGCGGTAGCTTCACGGCCCATCTCAACATCGTCGCAGGTACCGACGACATCAGTCTGCCCGGCGAAGCAGAGGTCAACTTCCCCAGCGCCGCGCCCGACGATTGCGACTCACCGCCCGGTACGAAGAGCTCGTATCTTTCGGAAATGCCGTACCGGCGAGTGCATCAGTGGCAGGGCGGCTTTCCGTGCTTCGATCAGTTCAACACGATCGCCGAGGTACTCGACAGCAACAACGTCTCGTGGAAGTTCTACGCCGACCGGCTGCTCGACGCGGGCTTCTGGGAGCCGTTCGAAGCCATCAAATACGTTCGCTTCGGTCCGGACTGGGCGACGAACATCATCGCACCGCAATCGAAGGTGCTCACGGACGCGCAGTACGGCCACCTCGCGACGGTGAGCTGGGTGACGCCGACCGGCCCCGATTCCGATCATCCGACGTACCACAGCGATTTAGGTCCATCGTGGGTCTCGTCGGTGGTCAACGCGATCGGCGAGAGCAAGTACTGGTCGTCGAGTGCGATCATCATCCTTTGGGATGACTGGGGCGGATTCTTCGACAATGCGTCGCCGCCGCAGCTCGACTATCGCGGCCTCGGAATCCGCGTACCCTGCTTGATCATCTCGCCCTATGCCAAGACAAACTACGTCGACCATACCCAGTACGAATACGGCAGCATCCTGAGGTTCATCGAAGAGGTCAACGGGATTTCCGCAGGCAGCATCGGCTCGACGGCACAAGGTTACACCGACGGTCGCGCGACGAGCCTCGACAACGCGTTCAACTTTACTCAGACACCGCGCAAATTCTCGGCCATCAAAGCCAAATATCCGCTCGAACGCTTCTTAAAGGAGCCGCCGTCGAACGGCTTAGTCGACTACGAATAGGCCCAGAATCGCGGCAAAATAAATAGGACCTCCACTGTGGAGGTCCTATCGTTTTTGGTTGCGATCCGCTCGATTACGGTAAGAGCTCGTGTAGGCTGTTGTCGTTGGTATCGGTATAATATAGCGACGTATCGCTGTCGGTCTTTCCGATCGCATACAGTCCGAAGACGCCGGCGGTCTTGCCCGTGTCGACCACCTTGGTATCCAGCACGTCGCCGGCCGGCGTCAGCTCTACGAGCGTGTTCGGGGAGCTGCCCGCACTATTCGCTACGACGAGGTTGCCGTTAGGAAGTTTTGCGATGGCTACCGGCGCGTTCAAGGGAGAACCCGCTAGAATCAGCTTGCCGCACGTCGATTTCGGATACTTGCATTTAAACGTCTTGCCGCCCTTATTCACGGTGATCTCGTCGGGGACCAGCAGCTCGCTGGCGTTGTTGAACGAGGTGACGGTGCTATCGACGCCGTCGATCGCGTAGAGCGTTCAGTTGTTTTTGAAGTTATAGGCTAGGGATGTCGGCCCGAGCGTCGTCCAACCCGATTTCTCGTTCACGTCGAAACCGTCGATCACTTCGGTCTCTTTCTTGTTGCCGTACCCGTTGACACTGAAGCTGACGATTCCGCCAATGGTCGCATCGGCAACGTAGATGTACTCCGATGAGTACAGGCAGGAGGGACCGCCGGGGCATGCGCCGTCGACGCCCGCAATCGGCGCTTTCAACGGCGTTCCAAACGACTTCTTTATCGCGCCGCTCGGAATGACCTGAACTTCGTGACCGCTGGTGGCACTCACGTACACGTAGTCGCTCGCGGGGCTGAGCGCAGCGTCGGCGCAGCCTTCAATCTTGGTGCTCTGCACGAACCGCGTCGGCTTCGAGCCGGGCGTCGGGTCGAGGAGTTCGACGGTGGTCCCTTTGCCGGCGGTTCCGCTCTTGTCCGCAAAGTTGCAGATGACGATCTGACCCTTCTTGAGTTTGCCCTCCCCGGCCGCGACAACGGAGAACCCGCGCGGACCTTTATCGCCATTCTTCGCATCGACCGTCGAGCCGATGACGACGTTCTTCTTCAATTTCTTGAGAATGGACGTAGTGTCTTGCGGCTCGATGCCGAGCGATTGAATTCCGGCAGCGGCCTGCGATAATGCGGCGTTCGCTGCGTTCTGCGACGCCGAGGGAACCGCGCCGTTCCCGCCGCAAGCCGACGCCGTCACGAGCGTTGCTGCGGCAAGCAGCGCAGCTCGCGTATTGGAAAACGTCATTCTAAACCTCGCCTAATAGCGTAGTGCTCATTTGCGGCGCCCTTCGTATCGCCTTTTTGCTCGCCCTGCAAGAACAAGCGACCGGCGTTAATCTTTCAGACCAAACCCTTAAGAAAGAATACCAAGGTCATCGCGCATCCGAGCGTAACGACGATGGCGCGCGCGACCGGTTGCGGTACGCGGCGAAAGAAGCGAGCGCCGAAGTAGCCGCCGAGAAGCGCGATAACCGCCATTGGGATCGCAAATCGCCAATCGACGATCCGTGCGGCGACGAACGGGACGAGCGCCACGCCGTTGATCGTGACGGAAAGAACATTCTTTACGGCGTTCTGCGCGTTGAAACTCGGCAATCCCGAAAAGGCCAGCACGGCAAGCATCAAGATGCCCATCCCCGCTCCGAAATAGCCGCCATAAATCGCGACGGCGAACTGCACGGCGATCTGCCATGGCGCGTGTCGCGGTACGCTCGGTGCGTTTCGCATCAATCGCGGGCTCACCGCGAAGACGATCGTTGCGAAGAGCAACAGCCACGGAATCAAGTGCTCGAAGATCGTCTGCGGTGTAACGAGCAGCAAGCAGGCGCCGATCAGCGATCCGGCGACGCTTACGACTACGACCGGCAGCAGCAGCGCCCGATGCTCGCGCAGCTCCTCGCGATAGCCGTGCGCGCTGCCGAGCGTGCCGACCCACATCGCGGCGTTATTCGTCGCGTTGGCCGAGATCGGCGCGATGCCGGCAAAGAGCAATGCTGGAAAAGAGAGAAAACTTCCGCCGCCCGCGACGCTGTTCATCGCGCCCGCCGCGAATGCGGCGATCGCGGGAACAAAGAGATGGGCGTTCGGCACGCCCCCTACAGCGCCGTTCGCTCGCGCTTGGTAACGCGGTAGACGCGGCGGACGTTCTTGAGCGTCTCCAGCTTCGTCAGCAGCTTATGCAGATGGTCCAGGTCGCGAATCTGCACGGTCAAGCTCGCGACGGCGACGCCGTCCTTGCGCACGCGCGCGTTCACCGAGCTAACCTGCGTCTTGAGCTCGGAGAACACGCCCATGATGTCTTGCAGAAGCTGCGTGCGATCGTCGGCCTCTACCTCGACGTCGACTCCATGGGTGAGCCCGGCATCGTCGATCCACTGCGCCTGTAAGATGCGCTCGGGCGTCGCGTTCATGAAAGCGACGTTCGGACAGTCGGCGCGATGGACGCTCACTCCGCGTCCGATCGTAACGTAGCCGATGATCGGATCGCCCGGCACGGGCGAGCAGCACTTCGAAAGACGAACCAGCACGTCGTCGACTCCGGCGATGCGAACCCCGCTTGTCCGTCGCACCACCTTGCGTGCCGGCGGCTTGCGGCCGAGCTTGGTAAGATCGACGACGTTGTCGTGTTTGAGCTCGTCGCGAAGACGATTCGCAACGGCCTGCGCCGATGCATCGCCGAAGCCGATGGCCGCGTAGAGATCCGTAGGCGTCGCATAGTTCAGGCGCGATGCGATGCGCTCAAGAAGCGCACCGCGCGCGACGTCGGTGCGCAGCCCGGCGCGGGCAAGCTCTTGTTCCAGCGCCTCTTGGCCGGCGAGCACGTTTTCTTCGCGCCGCTCCTTTCGGAACCACTGCTTGATCTTGTGTTTCGCGCTCGACGTCTTGACGATCGAAAGCCAGTCGAGCGAGGGGCGCCCGCTGGACTTGTTGACGAGAATCTCGCAGATGTCGCCGTTCTGCATCGCGTAATCGAGCGGCACGATTCGCCCGTTGACTTTCGCACCAACGCAGTGGTTACCGACGTCGGTATGCACCTGGTAGGCAAAGTCGAGCGGCGTGCCGCCGGCTGTAATCGAATAGACGTCGCCGCGCGGCGAGAAGGCGAAGACCTGTGAGTCGAACAGGTCGAGTTTGAGGTTCTCCATGAACACGCGCGAATCGCGCATGTCCTTCTGCCATTCGAGCAGCGCGCGCAGCCAGGAAAGTTTGTTCTCGAACTGGTCGGCCTTGCCGCCTTCCTTATAGCGCCAGTGCGCCGCGATGCCGTACTCGCTCGTGCGATGCATCTCCCAGGTGCGGATCTGAATCTCGAGCGGCTCGCCGCTCGGTCCGACGACCGTCGTGTGCAGCGACTGATACATGTTGGGTTTCGGCATCGCGATGTAATCCTTGAACCTGCCCGGTAAGGGAGTCCACATCGCGTGCACCGCGCCGAGCGCGGCGTAACAGTCCTTCACCGTATCGACGATGATGCGAATCGCGGTAAGATCGTAGATCGTCGAAAAGTCGCGTCCCTTGCTGATCTTGGAATAGATCGAGTAGAAGTGCTTGGGACGCCCTTGAATCTCCGCATTGACTTTTAGATCTTTGAACTCGTCGCGCAGTCGCGCGATCGCCTTGTCGACATCGGCCTCGCGCTCGCGCCGCGTCTTTGCGACGCGCTCGACGATGTCGCCGAACGACGCGGGATCGAGGTAGCGGAGGCATTCGTCCTCGATCTCCCACTTGATCTTCCAGATTCCAAGACGGTGCGCGATCGGTGCGTAGATGTCGAGCGTCTCGCGCGCGATCGTCAGCCGCTTCGCTTCCGGCAGGCTCGCAAGCGTCCGCATGTTGTGCAGGCGATCGGCGAGCTTGATGATGATTACGCGAATGTCTTTGGCCATCGCCAAGAACATTTTACGGAGGTTCTCGACCTGCGCGTCTTCCTTTGACTGGTAGGGAATGCGCGTTAGCTTGGTGACGCCTTCGACGAGGCGAGCAACCTCTTCGCCGAATTGATCGGTGACCTGCTCGCTGGTAACCGACGTGTCTTCGACCACGTCGTGCAGCAGGGCCGCCGCAATCGTTTGGTGGTCGACTTCGAGCTCGGCGAGGATACCCGCGACCGCGAGCGGATGCTCGATGTACGACTCCCCGGACGCGCGCCGCTGCCCGTGGTGAGCAGCCACCGCGAGCTCGTAGACGCGGCGTAGCCACTCCGCGTCGGCGGAGGGCTCGTAGCGTCGAACGCGCTCGATTAGCTCCTCGATACTCATTGGTATCCCGGTATTATAGCGCTTTTTCGGGCGGGCTTGGACTCGCCGAAGGGGCCGGCGTCACCGTTTCGACGTCGAGGCGGTTTTTGAAGAAGATCGTAGCGATCTTTCCTTCGGCGTCGAAGGCCAGCCAAAGGTAGACGTTGCCCTGGGTGCAGCGCATCTGATAGATGTAGCCGCTCGCCCCGGCGGGGAAGTCCGGGTTGACCCAGCGGCCCATGTAGACGACGTCGGTCAGCGCGCCAAGCTGCGCGAGTGCTTGCGACGTCTGGGCTATTTTCGCATCGCTGAGTTGAGCGAGCACTTGCGAAGCATAGAGGCTTTTGTTTATGACGCCGGCCTGCCACGCAACGAACTGGTGCCGAGCAGCATTGGTTATTGCGGGATCGGCGCTAGGGGCCGCGGTCGGGGAGGGCGTCGGCGTCGGATGCGGACGCGCCCACGCGGGCGACCAAACGGCAACGAGCAGGGCGGCGACGGGGGCCGTTGCAAGTAAAACCTTACGCATGCGGCTAGTACGTAACGAATGAAACGACGTCGCTATTGCCGAGCTTCTCGCGACCATGCAGATCGGTGAGTTCCACCAAGAACGCGAACGCCTCGACCTCGGCCCCGAGCCGCTCTAGAAGCCGTCCCGTTGCTGCCGCCGTGCCGCCCGTCGCCAGCAGATCGTCGACGACGACTACCCGTTCTCCACGAGCGAGCGCATCGGCATGAATCTCTAGCGAATTGGTGCCATATTCGAGCGCGTACTCTTCGCTGAGCGTCTGGTGCGGCAGCTTTCCGGGCTTTCGCACCGGTATAAATCCCGCGCCGATCGCGTACGCGAGCGGTGCCCCGAAGATGTAGCCGCGCGACTCGATTCCCACGACGTGCTGGATGCCCCGATCGCGAAATCGATCGACAAAAAGGTCGACTGCAGCCCGAAAGCCTTGCGTATCTTTCAGCAACGGGGTAATGTCACGGAAAAGGATCCCTGGAATCGGAAAATCCGGGATCGCTCGAATTAAGGCTTCGATCTCCACGAAGTCCGGGTTGGAGCCGGGAGGTCGAATGGCCTGCAGAAAGGACGGACATGAAAAAACTGCAAGCCCTAGCTGCCGTGCTCGCCGCAACGATTGCTGCAAGCATCGCCGCTCCCGCGCTTGCCGACGGCTCGGGCAGCACTAACACCATCATCCTCGTAACTGCTGCTGCCGCGGCCTCAGTACCGCTGGTCGTCAACTACAATCACAAGGTCCGCGAGAAGCGAACCGAACAGCAAGAAGTGACGCGCCGGCAAGACGCATACCGCGACTGGTTCTATCACAAATACGGCTACTATCCGACCTACGACCAGTTCAAGCAATGGTACGTGCAGACGTACAACACGAGCCCTGAGTAAGCACCGCCTCGCTAACGCCGAGCCCTTCTCCACTGAGAGGCTCGGCGTTTTCTTTGGGGGGTCGAACGGCCGGCGGCTTGCCGTAGCCTTTGCAATCGCTATCGCGCTGCACGAAATCGGGGCCGGCCTCATCCCACGCGATCCCGTACGCCGCGCGGCGCCGGAAGAGATCGTCGATCGCGTGCAAGTCGCGAGCATCGCCGCGCGCCCAACCCCGACCCCGATGCAAACCCCGCCGTCGACGCAGGCCCCACGGCCGATTGCGTCAGTCTTGACGCGTAAAAGCGCCGTCGCGGAGGGTCGGCGTGGCGGCCCGTCACTCACCCGCCACGCGGTTGCAGCAGAACGCGCAGCCATATCGGCACCAGCGAGCCGGCCAATCTGGGATGTGCCGGCGACGATCAAGGCGGTCGTCGCGAGCGGAGGAAATGGGAACGGAGCGGGGACGGGTGCCGGCACGGGAACGCAAGGCGCCGGGACCGGCGCAGCGAGCGGCGCGCCGCCGTGCGGTTACGTCACCTTTTCGGATCCGCATGGGTCGCATTACGATCCGCACACGCGCGGATTCTGGGTGGACATCCGGATGTCGGTGCACTTTGCCGATGGCTCCGCGCAAGCGATGATCCTCGATTACCCTTGGTACTATTCGAGCGAAGCGGCGAATCCATGGTCTAGCCGCAACGTCAACGACCCCAACTTTCCAACCCGCTTTCAACCGCCGCCATCGGAGAAGCTTGCCGGCGAACCGGAACTCGTGAAGTACGTCATGGATCGCAGCACTCCCGACGGTGCAACGATACTGCGCGACTGTCCGGAACCTTCGTCTACGCCGGCGCTCTACCATCGGCAACCAGCATGAGGAGCGAAGCGCCGCCTACACTCGCGAAGCGGCGCTTCCTTCTACCCTGCGCTAGAGTGCGGCGTCGGGGCTCACGGCGATCGGCCACTCCCCGTAGGTGGTTCCACTGATCTTGGTCGTCAGCGTCGTGCCCTTGGGATATGCGAGCTCTTGCAAGATGAACCCGCCGTTGACCTCGACGGTAGCGAAGACGGCGGTCTCTTTCTTATTGAGGCTCAGAGCGAACGGAGAGCCGGCGGTAACAGGAATCTTTTCCGACGGCTGGGTCTGACCGGCCGGGAACACGTCGATCGCATTCGAACTTTCGTCGATCACGATAATGTTTCCGGACTTGTCGACCTCTAGCGCCCCGGGTGAGCCGATATTCAGATTGAGATCTTTGCCGCTCGTCGATCCCGGCGCAAATTCGTAGACGTTGCTGCCTTCCGAGGCGTACAGATTGTCGTTTGCGTCGGTCGCAAGGTACTCGGCAAAGGCGTCGATCGTCAGAGACGGTATCGTCTTACCCTTCGGATACTCGGTGATCGTATCGTTTCCGACGTTTGCGCAGTAAACGGTTCCTTCCGCATCGACCGTAAGGCCGGTCGGCGTATTCACGCTGTTGCTGATCGTAAGGAACGGCGACGTCGTTCCGCGCTTATACGCGGTAATCGTGTTGTTGCCGAGATTGGTTGAATAGACGTCGAGCGCTTTGTCGACGAAGAGCCGCTCGGGGTTTGAAAGACCGGTCGTGATCTGCCCTTTCTCGGGCGGATTGGTGCCTTTCGCCGAAAACACGTAGATGGTGTTTTGATCGTAACTGCCCCAATAGATCAGCGTTTTTATCCTCCTCTTTCTTGCGTCCGGCGCGAGCCAGCCCGGGGACTGTGCGCGATGGCTCGCGACGCCCGCGAAGCCGCGGGAAAGAAGCCTGTCGCGCTGCAGGTTTGCCGCAGGCGAGACGCCTTGCGCGCTGCTCGAAGGGGTAGGAGCGTTCGTCGAGCAGCCGGCGAGTGCCGCACCGAGCAGCGCGACTAAGCCGAACCGGCGCACGTGTAGTGAGGGATAGAAAGACATGTTATACGGACTCCTTTTATTTAAAGTACGGTGTCGGGGCTTACGGCAATCGGCCAATCCCCGTAGCTGGTGCCGCTGATCTTGTTCGTCAGCGTCGTGCCGTTGGGATAGTCGAGCCGTTGGACGATGAATCCGCCGCCGGCCTCGACCGAAACGTAGATCGCGTTCTCGCTCTTATTGAGCGTGAGTCCGAACGGCGAACCGGCGGTTACCTGAACTTTCTTCGACGGCTGCGTCTGACCCGGCGGGATCACGTCGACTGTGCTGGAGTTAAAATCGAGCACGATGAGATTCCCCGAGCTGTCGACGGCCATCGCCCACGGGGAGCCGACGTTCAGACCGAGGTTGGTCCCGGTGGTCGATCCCGGTGCGAACTTATAGACGCTGCTCAAGTCCGAAACGTATAAGTTGTCGCTCTTGTCGACCGTGAGATACTCGCCGCCGATCCCGGAAATTGTCAACGACGGCGCCGTCTTACCCTTCGGGTACTCGGTGATCGTACTGTTCCCGACGTTGGCGCAATAGACGGTGCCTTCGGCGTCGACCGTTAGGCCGGTCGGGTCGTTCACGCCGTCGCTGATGGTTAGAAACGGCGACGTCGCGCCACGCTTATACGCGGTGATCGTGTTGTTGCCGTTGGTCGCATAGATATTAAGCGATTTGTCGACAAAGAGCCGCTCGGGGTTAGAGAGGCCCGTCGTGATCTGCCCCTTCTCGGGCGGATTCGTGCCTTTCGCCGAAAATATGTCGATGGTGCTGCTGTCGTAACTGCCCCAATAGATGAGGGCCTTTTTCTTCTTCCGTGCGTCGGGCGCGATCCAGCCCGGCGACGGATCGTGGTGGTTTGAGACGTTGCCGAGGCCGCGCGAGAGCATCTCGCTGCGGCGTACGCTTTCGGTGGACGAAGTCCCGAGCTGAGCGTTGCTCGATGGAGTTGTAGCGGTCGTGGAACAACCGGCGACTGCCGTACCGAGCAACACGGCCAAGCCGAACCGGCGCACTTGTGCTGGGGGAGAGTAAGGCAAGTTTGGACTCCTCGTAGTTGACGCGGAAAGCGTTAGTTTACTACGTTAGAATTCCACTGCCTTGCCGAGTAAGCTACGTCTTGCCTTTCCGCCCTTTCCCGAGAAAGGGCGGCGATGGTTTTCCACTTGCCTTATGAGCAACGTAAGCTACTTCGACGATGGACACGGTCGACCGCAGCGGCTTAGGGAAAGTGCGGCGTCGAGGGCGCCGCGTTCAAACCCGAGTGACTAGACCTTGAGCTCGACTTTCTCCAGCGCGGCCTTGGTAGGAACGACGTGGTGGTTGAGTCGGAGCTGCGCCGGCTCGAAACCGAAGGCCAAACCGAGCAGCTGCGGCAGGTGGAAGATCGGAACGTCGAGATCTTTCTTCAACACGCGCGCGGCGTCGGGCTGTTGTCCGTCCAGGTTGAGGTGGCACAGCGGGCACGGAGTTACGAGCATGTCGGCGCCCTTCTCCTTGGCCTCCAGGATATGATTGCCGCCCATCGCCAGCGCTTTGTCGCGATTGAACGTAACCATCGGAAATCCGCAGCATTTGGTCGCGCCGCGGTATTCGACCGGCTCCGCTCCGAGCAGCGCGATCAGCCGCTCCAGATAGCCCTTACGCTCCGGGCGCTCGCGCAGCCCGAGCGCTTCGCTCGGCCGTAGAATGTAGCAGCCATAGAACGGCGCAATCTTCAATCCGGTCAGCTTGCGCTTGATCGCGGCGGCGACGCGGTCGATACCGATGTCTTCGAAGAGCATCCAGAGCAGATGCTTGACCGTCGTCTTGCCGGCGTAGCGGAACCCCTGATCGGCGATGGTCGCGTTCGCCTTCTCGCGACGCGCCTCGTCCTTCTTGAGGTGATAGTTGTGATCGGAGAGCACGCCTTGGCAGGTGCTGCAGATCGTCATGAGATCGGCGCCTTCGGCCTCAGCCATCGCCAGCGTCAAGCCGTTCAGCGCATCGGCCAACTCGCGATTCTGCTCGCTCAAGACGCCGGCGCCGGTGCACGGCGCCGACTCGAGTTCGTGCAGCTCGAGACCGAGCGGTTCGGCGATGAGCTTCGCCGAGACGTAGAGCTCCGGACAAGCGCCCTTCGAGACGCAGCCGGGATAGAACGCAACCTTCACTTGAACCGTCCTCCGACGCGCTCGAAAATCTTTTTGATGCGATTGACTCCAGGAATGGCCTTGTGGATCAGCGGCGGGAGCTTGCCGGCGCGCGCCATGTTGAACGCGCTCGGCAACGTCTTGAGCTGTCCGACGATGTTGAAAAGACCGGTCGATTTCGGCATCAGCGTCAGCTCGTTGAGCCGTCCGCTATCCCTGACCGATTCGGCGAATGCGTCGGCGTGACGCGTTCCCGCGTTATGCGTGAAACCCGCGTCGACCGCGAGCTTGCGCAGCTTGAGAATCTGCTCGAGCGGGGCGACGCCTTTGGGACACTGCTGCACGCACTCGAAACAGTGCGTGCAATCCCAGATGCCCCCGGGCTTGCTGAGCTCGCCGAGCCGCTCCTTCGTCTTGTCGTCGCGCGGGTCGCCGACGTAGCGATATGCCTGCGCGAGTGCTTGCGGCCCCAAGAAATCCGGATTGACGGCGAACGACTCGCAATCCATCAGGCACGCGCTGCAACTAATGCAGCTCACCTCCTGGATTAGCTCTTCCATCGACGCATTCGGCACGCGATACTCTTGGTCGGCAGGCGGAATCGGCTTGTTCTCCAGCCACGGCTTGACCGCCAAATGCTTGTCCCAGAAAGGCTTCATGTCGCAGACCAGGTCGCGAATGATCGGCATCGAGGGCGGCGACTCGACGCGCGTCTTGCCGTCGCTCGTAAAGGCAGAGAGCTTGCTCTTGCACGCGAGATTTGCGTGGCCGTTGATCCACATCGCGCACGATCCGCAGATCGCGCTGCGGCAGGCACAGCGAACGGCGAGCGAGGGATCCTGATACTCGCGAATCGCGATGAGCGCGTCGAGGACGACGGCATGCTCGGGAAGATCGACCGTAAATGTCTGATAGCAGCGTGCCGGTGACGCGTTCCACGGAGCCGGGAACGGCTCTCCCGGCTGCGCCGAGTCTGCATAACGACCCTCGGGATTATAGCGGCCGACTTCGATCGTAAACTCCATCAGTAGGTGCGTACCTCGGGCTTCCAGCGAGTGATCGTCACGGGAACGTGCGAGATCTCGGGCTCCTCGCCGTCGCGGCGCAGCGTGAGCAGCGTATGCTTGAGCCAGTCGCGGTCGTTGCGTTCGGGATAATCGACGTGCGTGTGGGCGCCGCGGCTCTCCTTGCGCACGATCGCATCGCGGATGATCGTCTCGCCGCAGTCGAGCAAATAACCCAACTCAAGAACGAACGTCAGCGCTTGATTGAAAACGCGCCCCTTGTCGCCGACGGCGACGTTTTCGTAGCGCTTGCGGTAGCCTTTGAGTGCTTCGAGCGCCTCGTGCAAGCCGGCATCGCTTCGGTAGAGACCGACCTTCGCGTCCATCATCGTCGCCAGCTCGAGGCGCAGTCCCGCACAGGTCTCGCCGGTATACGGCCGTGCGAGCAAGTCTTCGAGGCGCGCCTGTTCCGAGCGCAGCAGCTCTTCGCCGCCCGCGCTCGCCGGCACGCCTTTTGCGTAGCCGGCCGACGCAAGCCCGGAACGACGTCCGAAGATAATCGTATCGAGCAGCGAGTTGGCGCCGAGCCGGTTCCCGCCGTGGACGCTTACGCACGCGACTTCTCCCGCCGCGTAGAGTCCCGCGATGATCGTCGCACCTTGAACGTCGGTCTTGATCCCGCCCATCTGATAGTGCATGCCCGGGCGCACAGGCACCGGGTCTTTGATCATGTCTATGTCGAGATAATCGAGCGCCATCTCGTGGATCTGCGGCAGCTTCTTGAGGATCACTTCGGGGCCGAGGTGGCGCAGGTCGAGCATAACGTTGCCGTCGATTCCGCGCCCTTCGGAGATTTCGGTAGCCTCCGCACGCGAGGTCACGTCGCGCGCCGCCAGCTCCATCTTGTTCGGCGCGTACTTCTTCATAAAGCGTTCGCCGAGCGAGTTCAAGAGGTATGCGCCTTCGCCGCGGGCCGCCTCGGTCATCAGAAATCCGCTTCCGGCGAGCGTCGTAGGATGGTATTGAACCATCGACATGTCCATCAGCGGCGCGCCGGCACGATAGGCGAGCGAATAGCCGTCGCCGGTACAAATCAACGCGTTGGTGCTCGGCTCGTAGAGCCGCCCCAATCCGCCGCTCGCCACCACGACTGCCTTGGCACGCAATAAGTGCAGCTCGCCGGTGACCATCTCGAGCGCGACGGCGCCGCGGCAAGCGCCGCCATCCATGAAGAGTTTGGTCGCGAACCATTCCTCGTAGACCTTGACGCCGGCTTTGAGGATTTGATCGTAGAGCGTGACGAGCAGCGCCTGACCGGTGATGTCACCGACGAAGTACGTACGCGCCTGCGAGGCCCCGCCGAAGGCTCGCGTCCCGAGCCTGCCGTCTTCGTTGCGGTAGAAAATGACGCCCATGTGCTCGAACTCGATGATGTCCTGGGGCGCTTCCCGGCACATCACCTCAACGGCGTCTTGGTCGGCGAGATAATCGCTGCCCTTAACGGTGTCGAACGCGAGCGACTCCCAGCTGTCGGTCTCACCGATGGCGGCATTGATGCCGCCCTGTGCGGCACTCGAATGGCTGCGGATCGGATGAACCTTGGTAACGATGGCCACATCCGCGCCCACGCGGGCCGCTTCGAGCGCGGCGCGCATACCGGCGAGACCGGCACCTAAAACTATGACGTCGTGATCGGCAATCACGACTCGGTAGTTTCCCCAAAAGAGACGGCTACATTCCGAACGCTTGTTCGACCAAGCATGCAACCGGAAGCGGCGTGGGTCATCCCACTACAGAGAATACCGGGGTGCCGGCGCGGCCGATATGCGTTTCGTAGCCCTTGACGCGCGAGCGGCGTGCTCCC
>DATASC010000155.1:0-4427 GCA_036269355.1 Candidatus Cybelea sp.
ATCTGCCCAGCGGGCACCCCTACGAATTTCTTGACGATCTCTCCATTCGGGGCGGCGTTGCCGATTACGGGTGGCCCGAGTGCGAGGAGAGCCATCGCGCTTACGTTGCAGGCTCGAACTGTTCGAACGCCGTGGTACCGCTCGTCGAACTCCCGGCGTATTCGACGATCATCGGTGCAGCGTTTTATCCTGCGAACGAGGGTGGACGCTACGCCTTCCCCAAGACGTATCGCGGTGGTCTCTTCGTTACGGCGCACGGTTCGTGGCACATTAACGCCGCCGGCTGCAGCGCGGCACCCGCGCGCGTTGCGTTCGTGGCGATGAACGGCGACCGCCCCGCCAAGAGCGTTGACTGGTCGGATCCGACGGCGCAATGGACTGACTTCGTAACCGGTTTTCAGCGGGGATGCACCGAACGTACCGGGCGCCCAACCGGTATCACCGTTGGAGCGCAAGGTTCGCTCTTCATCGGGGACGACGCGAGCGGATCGATCTACCGGGTGCGTCCCACTCGTGGCTGACACGCTCGCAATTCTGGTCGGCGGGGGCCCCGCTCCCGGAATCAACGGCGTGATCGCCTCCGCCGCAATGGAAGCGTTCAAGTGCGGATTACGCGCGATCGGAATCTACGACGGCTATCGCGAGCTCGCAGCGGGACGAACGCCGCAAACGCTCGAGCTGACGTTCGACGACGTCTCTCGAATTCACACCAGCGGCGGCTCCATTCTGCGAACGTCGCGAACGAATCCCGCGGCGAACGAGTCGACGCTGGAGAGCTGTGTCAAATCGATCGAACGCCTCGGACTCCGCTATCTCGTGTGCATCGGCGGCGACGATACGACGTACGGCGCGGCGCGCATCGCCGAGCGCGCGGGCGCGAGTCTCGGCGTCGCGACCGTACCAAAAACGATCGACAACGATCTTCCGCTGCCCGAGAACGCTCCGACCTTTGGTTTTGAGACCGCACGGTCCGTCGGCGCGGGAATTCTCGAAAGCTTGATGGAGGATGCGCGCACGACCGCCCGATGGTACGTCGTCGTCTGCATGGGACGCAAGTCGGGATCGCTTGCGCTGGGCATGTGCAAGGCCGCGGGTTCGACGCTCGCCGTGTTGCCCGAAGAGTTCCCGGAGAAGGCTACGCTGGCGGCGGTCCGCGACACCATCGTCGGCGCGATCGTCAAGCGGCGCGCCATGGGCCGCCGGCACGGGGTCGCCGTCGTTGCCGAAGGGCTCGCCGAAACGATTTGGGACGATGTCTTCAGCGCGAACGAGAATCTCGGTCGAGACTCATTCGGCAACGTACAGCTTGCCGACATTCCGCTTGGAACGATCCTGCGCGACGCCGTGCGCACCCGGCTCGACGAGATCGGGGTCGACTCCGTCGTGCATGCAAAAGATATCGGCTATGAGTTGCGCTGTGCGAAGCCGGTGCCGTTCGACGTGGATTACACGCGCACGCTCGGCTTCGGGGCCGTGCGTTACCTCGTCGACGGCGGGAGCGGCGCGCTGATCGCGCTCGAAGGCGGACGCGTTCGCCCGCTCGCGCTCGAGGATCTCCTCGATCCGAAAACGGGACGAATCCAAACGCGGCGAGTCGATCTCACCACCGAGGCCTACCGCGTCGCTCGCGACTACATGGTCTATCTCGAGCCGGGCGACTTTACCGACGCTTCACGGCTCGCCACGTTAGCGGCGCAAACCGACCTCGAAGCGCCGGCCTTTCGTGCGGAGTTCGCGGACGTCGCACTGCCCTAGAATGAACGCGTTGGCCGGCCGGAGGTTCCATATGCACAGACTCTTATTTGGCTTGGCGACCGCCGCCGCGCTGTCGGGCTGCTCGGCAGCGGCGAACTCCACGCCGCCGGTTTCGAAGGCGGTCGGCGACGCGCGGGTCTCGATCGGTAAGTACAACGTCCTCTACAATTTCAAGAATCGCCCGGACGGCGCGTATCCAAACGCGGTGGTCCTTTACGCGAACGGTTCGTTCTATGGCACGACTGCCGGCGGCGGTGCGAGCACCAATGGAACGGTCTATTCGGTGGACGCCGCAGGCAGCGAGCGCGTACTGTACAGTTTCAGCGGCGGCAAGGACGGCGGCGATCCGAACGCTCCGCTTATCGCGAGTCATGGACGCTTCTATGGCACGACGACAGGGGGTGGGACTCAGGGGCTCGGGACCGTCTTCTCGCTCGATTCCGACGGTTACGAGCACGTACTTCACTCGTTTGCCGGAGGCGCGGACGGTAGCCACCCATATAGCCCGCTGCTTCTGCACAAAGGTTCGTTCTACGGAACGACGTACGACGGCGGCGCGCACGGGAAAGGAACCGTGTTCGCAGTCGACGCCTCCGGTGACGAGCGGGTTCTCTATAGCTTCAAAGGCGGCAACGACGGAGCGAACCCGTACGCCGGCGTCGTCTCGCCCACCGGCAGCTTTTACGGCGTCACGTATGCGGGCGGCTCGCACAACTATGGAACGGTCTACACCGTGACGGTCTCCGGCAAGGAGCGCGTGCTGCACGCGTTCCCTTCCGAGTCGAAGGACGGCAAGAATCCGCGGGGCGGTTTAGTATTTCTCGGTGGGATGCTGTACGGAACGACCTGCTTTGGAACGCAAGTCGGCAACGGCACGGTCTTCAAGATCTCGCTCTCGGGTGACGAGACGACGGTTCACGGCTTTAAGGGATCGCCCGACGGCGCGAACCCCATCGACACGCTCTTTGCACTCAAGGGCGCGCTCTACGGGACGACTTATGCGGGCGGAAATGAAGACGCCGGAACCGTTTTCGAGATTCTCTCCTCAGGCGAGGAGCGGGTGCTCCGCGCCTTCGGTGGGCAGTCGCAGCGCGACGGTCAGGCTCCGTGGGGAGGAGTGATTCATGTGGGCAGCTACTTTTACGGAACGGCGTCGCTTGGCGGCAACGGCGTCGGCGAGTTCTTCCGTATCGCACCCTAACTTTCCGAAAGTCGCTCTATGCGACGGGCGCCCTCACGCCGCACCGACGATAAAACGTCCGGCGTGCGGGAGCTTCTCGACCAAGGCGAGATCGAGGCCGAGATTGTCAGCGAGCAGCCTGCGCGGATTCGACGAGAGCCACGTGGAGATCGAGATTTCTTCGTAGTTCGGGCTATTGAAAGCGACGAGAATCTGCGTCTCTTCGTTGCCGATCTGGCGGATGTAGTGGCCGAATCCACGATTGATGAACGCGACGTCGCCCGGCCCAAACTCGTCCTGCCGGTACTTTCCGTTCGCCCCGAAGACGCCGATCTCGGAGCGTCCCTTGATATAGTATTGCCACTCGTCGGCATTGGGATGCCAGTGCAGCTCGCGCAAGCCGCCCGGCTTCAGCGTCAGCAGGACGCCGGTGATCGTCGAGGAGATCGGAAACTGCGTCTGCGACACGAGCCGCTCGCTGCCGCCGTCAAAGCTCATTAGCGGCGCGGCGCCGAGACGGAACTTATGATTGAGCTGACTCGGTTCGAGCTGTAAGTTCAGCGCGGCCGGCGCAATCTCGGGCGGCACCTCGCCCTGGACGATGTAGACTTCCTCTTTCGGAAGCTTTGCGAGCGCCTCGGCCGGCAAGCTGAGATTCTGCGCGAGGACGTCCGGCGGTGTGCGCGCCATCCAGTCGGTTATGCTGAACGTTCCGAACTCGGAGAAGTGGCCGTCGTCGAACACCAGCAAGAAGTGACATTCGCTTGTGCCGAGCCCTTGAATTGAATGCCCGTGTCCCTTGGGAAAATACCAAACGTCGCCCGGCCCAAAATCGGAAACCTCCGCGTTGCCCGACGGGGCGATTACGGTGACCCGGCAGCTTCCCGAAATTACGTAAGCCCACTCTGCGGCAATCGCGTGCCAATGGAGCTCGCGCAGCGCGCCCGGTTGCAGACGCATCGAGACCGCCGCGAAGCTCTGCGAAACCGGGAACTCGTTGACGGTATGCTGTCTCGCTGATCCGGCCGCACCGCTCCATCCCTTCGCCGCTTCGAGCGCAAATTTGAAATTTGGAAGATCGCTCACGTTAACGCTCCGTCATCTAAAAGCAAAGAAGCCCACCGCTTAAATGCGCTGGGCTTCCTAAAAAATCTGGCACCGTCCTACTTTCGAGGGGCCCTGCGGCCCGACTATCATCGGCGCTGGCGGGCTTAACTGCCGTGTTCGGGATGGGAACGGGTGGGACCCCGCCGCCATGGGCGCCAGAAACCTGGTCCCCGAGCGCGATGGCGAGCCGGAGCTCTAGCCGATCGCGCCGGGAAGCTTTGAAGCTGTACAGAGAAGAACTTCCAGTGCCGCGTACATGAAGGCGTTCTTGGTGTGCGTATATTAGTTAAAATTTCCGAGCGATTAGTACCGGTCAGCTCCACACCTTGCGGTGCTTCCACCCCCGGCCTATCAACGTGGTGGTCTACCACGACTCTTCACCCTT
>DATASC010000156.1:0-12586 GCA_036269355.1 Candidatus Cybelea sp.
GGCATCGAGACGACCAACGCTCCTATCGACCTTCACGATCAACCGGTCGACGCGTTAGTCGCAGCCGACTACCTCGACTTTTACGACCTGTACTTTGACTACCCATATGGCCGCTTGATCGTCAAACCGAATGCACTCTTCTATAAGACGTTTAAGCGCAGCAGTTAGCCATTGTGCCGCCGCGGCGCTTGCGGCCTCGGCACTCTTTGCACTCAGCGCTCGCGCCGACGACGTCGACACGGGTCCACCGCCGGGGATCGCTCCGGCGACGCTTTCGCTCGATGCGCTTTTGCGAGCCAATGCCCGCGCGCAGGGATCCCTCGCCACGGGGCTTCCGAAAGGGCGCCGAGAGCGGTGGAGTACGACGCTGGGTTCTATGACGGGGACGATCACCGAGGTTGAGGCGGGCGACGACTTTCGGGAGGATGAGGTTCTGGGACCCGACCACGTAGCGAAGGGCAGAAACGCCGGGCGACTATGGAGTATGAATGCAAACGGTCAAGTCTGCTTCGGCGGCGGACTCCATCGAGCCGACGAGGCTGACGATGCTGCACTTCACACGCGCGCCCACCTTGGAATCACTCTCCTCGGACGAGTGCAAACCCCGGCCGATGCCTACGTCGTACGCGTGCAGCCTCCGAGCGGCCGGCTCGAATATCGTTTTTACAATCCGAAGACGTTTCTGCTCGACCGCATTGAAGAAATTCGCCACGCGCGCCGTCTCACGGTAAGCTTCAGCGATTATCGCACGACTCGAGGTCTCGCGGAGCCGTGGCACGTGCACGTTTCGGATGGATTTGCCACCAATGACGAAGATCGCGTGCTGGTTTCGCTGGAAGTTGGGATCCGGATTGCACCCTCCGAGCTGAGCATCCCCACTCCGGGCGCTCCGCTGATTTCCGTGAACTCTTCTCCGGATCGGATTTCGGCGGACATGTCGGGCGACGACGTCATCGTTCCCGTCGGAGTCGCAGGCCATACCGTCAATTTTATCCTCGATTCCGGCGCGTCGGGCATCGTAATCGATAATGGGCTCGCGCAAGTATTCGGAATCAAAGAGTACGGCCGAATCACCGATGAGACGGCCGGCACGTACGTCGAGAGCAACGTCGTCATTCCGCAGATGACGGTCGGAAACCTAACTTTGGCTAACGTTCACGCCAGGAGCCTCCCATTCGCTCAATGGAGCGATGCCGGAAAACCGATCGGCGGACTCTTGGGTTTTGACTTTATCGCCAACGTGGTCTGGCACATCGACTACCAGCACGGGACTCTCGAGGCAGTTGCGCCTTCGTCCTTCACTCCTCCGGCCGGCGTCCGATCCTTTCCGGTTACTTTCGACGACTTCGTGCCGACCTTCGGCATAACAATCGACGGAGTTGCGGCACCGGCTTTTATTTTGGATACTGGTGCGTATCGTAGTACGATATTCTCGCGATACGTCACAATGCACGCAGGCCAATTTCCGGATCGAGGCCTGGGAGAAGCGATGACTGCCGCGTTTCCATTCGTCAACGATTTCACCGGCGTCGGCGGCAGCGTCGAATATCGTCCGCTGGAACTCGGGCCGCTGATCGTCGGCGCCTGGTCGTTTCCAACCTGGCTCTTCGACGTGACGCAGAACGCCTCGGCGTTCGAGTTCGAGGACTACGACGGCCTGATGGGCCAGGATTTCCTTCGAAACTTCGACGTCTATTTGGATTATCCGAGCGCGCATATCTACCTCGCGCCGAACGAGCGCTTTCGCCAGCGTTGGCCGGCTTAGATGCTGGCGATATCGGTGCGGTAGGTAAGGCCGGCGGTCCCGAGACGGCCGGCCAGCTGCCTGACGCCTGCGTAAGCTCGCGTTCGCGCGTCGTCGAGCGCGTCGCCGAGCGCCGTCACGGTCAGAACGCGGCCGCCGCCGGTGCTGACGCTGCCGTCGGCCCGGCGTGAGGCGCCCCAAAAAGCGCGACAACCCGCGCCGAGCGCGACGTCGGGATTGAGTCCTTCGAGCGGCGTATTGGTGCGCGGATAATCCGCGGTCGCTAAGACGACGCCGACGCATTGTTGTGCCGAGACCGTCGCCAGCGAGAGATCCATCGCACCGCGCGCGACCGAGTCGAGCAACAGCGCGAAATCGCCGCCAACACGCGGCATCAACACTTGCGTTTCGGGATCTCCGAAGCGCGCGTTGAACTCGATGACGTGAGGTCCCGCATCGTTCCACATCAAACCGCAATAAATCACGCCAAGATAGCTTTCGCCTTCGGCCAGGAGGCCGCGCAGAAGCGGTCCTAAAACGCTTTCGCGGACGCGATCTTCGAGATCGTCCGGAAATCGAGCCGGCGGCGAATACGCGCCCATGCCGCCGGTGTTCGGTCCGGTGTCGCCATCGCCGGCGCGTTTATAGTCGCACGCCGCGGCGATCGGTACGATCGCTCGGCCGTCGCAGAGCGCGAACACGCTGACCTCGCGGCCCTCCAATCGTTCCTCCAACAAAACGTCGGAGCCGCCGCCGGGTAGCCTCGCTCCGTCGTACCACTCGTGCAACACGCCGCGAGCCGATTCGACGTCCGGTGCAACGACGACGCCTTTGCCGGCGGCGAGTCCGTCGGCTTTTACGACGACCGCGCCTCTCCAACTTTCCAGAGCCTTCTGCGCCGCATCGAACGAGTGTGCAACGACGGCACGAGCGGTCGGGATGCCGTGTCGTTCCATGAAGCGCTTCGCGAAAATCTTGCTCGACTCGAGCCGGCCGCCCGAACGGCCCGGACCGAATACCGTAAGCCCAGCGTCGCGCATGCGGTCGCCGACACCGGCGGCGATCGCCGTCTCTGGGCCGAGCACGATGAGGTCGATGCGCTCGTCGAGGCAGCGTTGCGTCAGCGTCTTACCGTCCGTCGCCGAAATCTCCCAGTTCTCCCCGCGCGAAGCAGTGCCCGCATTTCCCGGAGCCGCAAAGACGGCATCACACGAAGGCGACTCGGAGACGCGCCACGATAGCGCGTCTTCGCGCGCGCCGTTACCGACGACGAGAACTCGCACGCCTTACTCCCATTCCACCGTGGCCGGCGGCTTCGTCGTGACGTCGTAGGCGATGCGGTTGACGCCGCGCACCTCGTTGACGATGCGGGCCGACATGCGCTCGAGCAGATCGTGCGGCAGTCGCGCCCAATCCGCCGTCATCCCGTCTTCGCTCGTGATCGCCCGGATGGCGACGAGATTCCCGTAGGTGCGCCCGTCTCCCATTACCCCGACGCTCTTCACTGGGGTCAGCACCGCGAAATACTGCCACGGATGCGGATCGAGGACCGCGCCGTCGATCTCTTCGCGCACGATCGCGTCGGCCGCGCGCACGATCGCGAGCCTTTCGGGCGTCACGTCGCCGATGATCCGCACGGCAAGTCCCGGCCCCGGGAACGGCTGGCGATTGACGATCTGCTCGGGCAGACCTAGCGTTCGTCCGAGCACCCGCACTTCGTCTTTGAACAAGGTGCGAAGCGGCTCGATCAGCGCGAAGCCCATTTTGTCGGGAAGGCCGCCGACGTTGTGGTGGGATTTGATCTTCTCGCCGGCCTTACTCGCGGGAGTTTTCGATTCGATTACGTCGGGATAGAGCGTGCCTTGCACCAGGTATTTTACGCCCGGGATCTTCGCGGCTTCGCGCTCGAAGACGTCGATGAACTCGTGGCCGATGATCACGCGCTTGCGCTCGGGATCTTCGACGCCTTCGAGCTTGCGCAGAAAACTCTCGCGGGCGTCGACCGCGATGACGTTGAGATGCAGCAGCTCACGAAACGTGGCCAAAACCTGTTCCGCCTCGCCCTGACGCAGCAGCCCATGATCGACGAAGATGCAGGTGAGCTGTTCGCCGATCGCCCGCGCTACCAGCGTGGCCGCGACTGCCGAGTCGACACCGCCCGACAGCGCGCATATGACTTTGTCTCTGCCAACCCTTTTGCGAATCTCGGCGATCGACTCGTCGAGGAACGAGTCCATCTTCCAATCTTGGCCGAGACCGGCGACTTGGCGCAGAAAGTTGTCGAGAACCGTGCGCCCGTGCTCGGTGTGCACCACTTCCGGATGGAACTGCACGCCGTAGATCTTCTTCTTTTCGTTGCCGATTGCCGCAACGTGGCACCGCGGCGTGGATGCGAGCGTACGGTATCCGTCGGGGAGCGAAACGACCGAATCGCCGTGCGACATCCAAACGCGCGACTCTTCGGGCACGCCGTCGAAGAGCGGGGTCTCGCGATCGAGAATTACGAGACGGGCGGGACCGTACTCCGCCCGATCGAGCTTCACGAGCTCCGCGCCGACATCGCGCGCGACGAGCTGCATTCCGTAGCAGATGCCTAGAATCGGCACGCCCGAGCCTGCGATCGCCGGGTCCATCTCCGGCGCGTTGGCGACTAGCGTACTCTCGGGTCCGCCCGACAGAATCAACGCAGCGGGATCGCGCACCGAGAGTACGCTCCAGGACGTATCGTGCGGCACGATTTCGCAGTAGACGCCGAGCTCGCGGATTCGGCGCGCGATCAGTTGGCCGTATTGCGCGCCGAAGTCGAGAACGAAGACCGTTGCGAGCATCGGCGCCGCTATGCCGCCGCGGCGGCGGCCTTCAGCGCGGCATCGTAATCGGGCTCGCTCGCCACGTCCGGAACGATTTGCACGTACTTGATGGTTCGATCTTTGCCGATCACGACGATCGCGCGGGCGTGAAATCCGAGCTCTTCGATCAGCAAGCCGTAGTTCAACCCAAAGCTGTGATCCCGATAATCGGAGAGCATTCCTAGCTTGACGTCGCCCTGGGCCCCGCACCAGCGCGCCTGTGCGAACGGCAGGTCCATGCTCACGACCGAGACGCGAACGCTATCGGGTAGCTCGCCGAGTCGAGCATTGAATTTTTGCGATTCGAGCGAGCACACCGGCGTGTCGAGCGAGGGTACGACGATCAGCATGACCGCGTTCTTTCCCTCGTCGGTCATGATCTCGGGCGTCACGGTCGAGAGATCGCCGGTCGTCAGCGTAAACTCGGGCGCCGGATCGCCCGCGCGCAGCTCGGGCCCGCGCAGCGTCACGGGCTTTCCTTTAAATGTCGTTACTCCGGTGCGCGCTTGCACTCCATCGACGGTCATCGGGTACCTCCTTTGGCGGCTTGCAGTTTGCTATGTCAACACATCATCGAGGCGATCGGTGTCGCGCGCCATTACGATCTCCATCGCAATGCGCTCGCCGACCGAGACGTCGCGTCCCCAACGGTACGCGGAATACGGTGTGTAACGCGTTCCGGGCGAGCCCGGGACGCGCAGCGAGACATCGTAGCAGACGAGCTCCTTCGGCGGCCCCGCGGTCACGACGCATTGTAAAGCAAACGGGCCGATCACGCCCGGCGGCCGGGCCTCGCGCGCCGCCTTAACGAAGCGCTCGCCCATCGCGAATGCCGGCTCGAGCATCGACTCGAGCACCGTTGCCGCGATGTGCCCCGCCTCTTCGAGCCGCATCGGCACGTCGCGTACGGATTCGAACGCAGAAGGCGGAAGGCTGCGAAAGCCCTCGAGGTTCGTTTGACGCCGCGTATCGGTGCCGCTGAGTTCCAGCTCCTCGAGTAGCGGCGAGTAGAAGAAATTGAAGTTGACCGACGGCCCGAGCGCGTATTCCTCGATACGTGCCGCCGCCAAGCCGTCGGCGGTCAGCGTCCCCGCGTCGATCAATCGTTTGCTCGTCGCTCGGTATTCGTCGGGCGTCGACGCCAAGAAGAAGGCGCGCTCGAAGCTCACTCGTGCGTGCGGTGCCTTCACGATGACCAGCCGGTCGATCTCGTCGGGCGACGCGTACTCGCGTGGGTGGCGTATTCCGGCGTCGCGCAACAACGCGTACTGATTGTTTTCACCTTCCCGCTCTTCCGCGCGAAGGAGATGGCGGTTGCCGAAAAAGGGCACGAGCATGCGGCGTTCGATCTCGTCGTACTCGAACTTTTCGCGCAGATACACTTCGAACGACCGGTTGGCGACGAAAATCACGTTTCGGTCGAGCAGCCGGCGCTGCACGTCGTCGTTTACGATCTCGGCGAAGGCATCGAGCTCGAGAACTTCGTCGACGCAGCCGCGCGGCACGGTGCTCTCGCGAAATGCAAAATATTGCGCGTACGTCTTCTCGCGCCCCTTGGCGGTAACGACGAGATTCCGCAGGCCCTGCGCTCGGGCGCCGTACGCAACTTCGAGCGCGGAGTGGCTTCCAACAGAGCATAACGTCAAGCGAGAGCGATCGTAGCGAGCGAGCGCTGCGGCGACGTACTCCCCGCTCACGTCCCGAGCAGCTTGCGCGCCTGGGCGCTGTCTTGATACTCGACGGTTAAAATCGCCTTGATCTGTGACGCCGCGCCGCGCGACTGCCGGTCGGTCATGCGCTGGAGTGTCGTGTAGCACCAGTAGAGCAGCATCGGAAGGTCGCGATCGCGGGGATAGACGCGCTGCATCGCGACGATGGCCTTAGCGACGTCCATCGCCGGATCGCTCTCGGCGTTGCCGTAGTTATAGTCGAGCATGAAATTAATGTGCTTGAGCCGGTTCTCGATTTCGAGAATCGACATACCCATCGGCCCGAAGTACTCATCGGCCGGCGCGAGCGTCGAGAGATACGCATCGTGCGGCATCGCGCTCACGGTAACGATGACGCGAAGCGGATCGACCGCCTTGAGCCGCGCCAGAAAACGCTGCGCGTTCGATACCTCCGCGCGGCTATACCCTTGCTCGGTCGAGGCGGCGGTCGCGGCCGCAACGAATTCGTTTCCCCACGTCGTGGGCAGATGCGCGACCGGAAACGTCGGTGCGGCGGCGCGCGAGAGGGCCAGCGTGAGCCACGAAGGATCGTGGGTCAAGAGCCAGCCGCGCCAATTTGCCTCGACCTGGATAAGCAGCGCGTCGGTATCGCCCGGATAGGCTCTGACGTTTGCGGTCGCGTCGGCATCGGCGAAACGGGCGAGCTGTTCGGGACTGTCCTCGGCGTTGACGCGCGCGAGCAACGCCTGGGCTTGCGAGAGCAGTTGTAAGTCTTCGGAATGCTTCGAGAGCCAGTCCGCCGCTTCGCGCACCCACCAGACGGCGGCGTCGTGGTTGGTCAGGGGATTATAGTGAAGCCCCTCGCCGATGGTAACGGTGAGCGTCGCGAGCTCGCCGTAGGCGGGATCGTCCGGATACTGCAGCGAGTAGGCTCGCCCCGCGTTGAAGATCGTGGAGAGATAGACTTCTTGCGACCGAAAGTTCCAGCCGGCCTCCGATCCCTTCGCGTACGCGTCTTTCATCTGCGCGTAGAGAACGGCCGGATCGACCTCGAGCGTCGCGAGCGCCGGCGGCGGTGCGACGATCGGGAGCAAGAGCGCGATGACGAGCGCGAGGACGCTACACGATGCTCGAGTCATCCAACACCAGATGGAGGTTGTTGGTGAGCAGCGCGTTTTTAATTTCGCGTGAAATTCGCCGGCCCGTCGACATCGGCTCGGAGTAGTTCAGATACGAGTACGGCGAGCCATCGATGAAGAGATTCGTTCCGGCGACGATGCGCGCCGAGATCTCCATCACGTAGAAGTGGATGTCCGGCGTGATGATCGTCTCGATGCAGAACGCACCGAAGAGCCCCTTCGGGCCGCAGATCTCCTTGCTCACCCGCACGACGTCGTCGCCCATGCGCAGCGCCTCGGCGAGCATCGACTCGCGAAGCGATACCGGCTGGTTCCCGACCACGACGTACGAGGGGCTGACGTCCATGCCTTCCTGCGCCGCGGCGGGAATCCGGCCGAGCGAATCGACGTTCGTCTCGTAGCGGCGGTCCATCGACATGATCTCGAGCTTACGCTGAAGCGGCGAATAAAAGTAATGAATGTAGAGCGGTACCCCGATAATATACTCTTGAATGGTGTAGGCCTCTTTGAGGTGCGCCGCCCGGGCCTCGAAGTCGTGCGTATCCCTAATGAACATGTAACCCTTGCCGCCTGCCGCCCCGTAGAGCTTGACGATAACGGGCCGGTCAATTTCGGCGCTGCTGCGGAACTGACGCGGCAGCTTGAGTCCCGCTCGCGACAGCCACTCGCGCTGTAGCTCGCGGCTCGCTTCCCAATCGAGAACGGCCTTGTTGCCGAAGTAAGGGATCGTCATCTTCTTATGTTCGTCGAGCGAGAGGTAGGCGACGAACGAGCCGTGAGGCACGATGATTACCTTGCGCTTCTGCAGCTCCGCGATCTGCCCCATGAACTCGGAGTAATCGTTGAGGGCTATCACTTCGTCGACGAATGCGAACGATTTGTACAACCGCTCGGTATCGCGATTCGAGATCGCGAGCGTGCGGAACCCTTCGTCGTGGGCGCCCTTGAGGATTTGCAGCGCCGAATGCGAGCCTAGCGTCGCGATCGTGTACGGCCGGTCCATGCGCCCTACTACTCGCCCACGTTACCATTGTCCCGGTCGCGCGCATTCTCGCCCGTGACCGCGCGATCGATCGCGGGATTGCACAAAAGACGCTCGATCGCGGCATCGAGGACGGCAGCGCTTACCGGCGCGCCGGTTTCGTCGAAGAGCCGCCACGCGCCCGCGCGCTCGCGGCGGCACGCAGCCAGCGGCTCGATCCAGACCTCGCCGGCGCGCGGGAGCGGCTCGTCCAGCACGGTGAGGCGGTGTTTGTTCGGATTGAATATCGTTTCGTCGGCGGCGACGCGTTTTGCCAACGCCGCGGCGTCGTCGGACTCGAAGAAATAAATGTCGCTCCGCTCGAGCCGATGCACGTCGACGCAAAGCCGGCGCAGCGTTACGAGCGCGGTGTACGCCGTATTGTCGGGAATCTTCAACGAGATCGCGACCGCGCGCACTACGACGATACCGCGGAGACGAAGCTGCGAAACAGCGCCGCGCCGCCGGACGGTGCGAGGACGCCGCCGTCGCGCCGGTCGAGGTGATTGAAGTTCCAGGCATCGCGTTCGGGATGCGGCATGATCGCGAGCACGTTGCCTTCGCGATTGACGAGTCCGGCACAGCCGAGCGCCGAGCCGTTGGGAATAGCTGTTTCGTCTATGCTGCCATCGGCATGCGCGTAGACGAAGAGCAGGTGATTGCCGGCAAGGATCTCGTCGAGGTGCTCCGGCGTTGCGGCGAGGCGCCCCTCGGCATGCGCGGCCCAAGCCGGCACGAGCGCGTCGTCGGGCAGCGTCGCGGTAATCGCGCAGCGCGACGGCTTCGCGGCCAGCTTCATATAAATGTGACGGCACACGAAGTGCGGCGCCGGACCGTTGCGCGCGAACGCGGCGGTCGGCTTACGGATCGCGCCCGTCCCCGGCACGAGAGCCGCTTCGAGGAGTATCTGCGCGCCGTTACAGATGCCGAAGACAAGATTTCCACGCTGCGCGCCCTCGATGACGAAGTCCATCATGCGATCGTGCGCCGCGATCGCGCCGGCGCGCACCCGGTCTTCGTATGCAAAGCCGCCCGAGAGAACGTACGCGTCGTATTCGCGCAGCCGCTCGGCCTGCGTCCAGTGCACTAGCTCCGCATCGCCGCCGCAGTCGCGCAACAGACGCAATGTCTCGTCTTCGGAGTTCGTCCCGGGAAAGACGAGCACGGCGATGCGCCCGCTCACGGATAGATCCCGTCGAGCGGCTGCGACCAGATGCGGAACAAGCGCTCGATATCGAAGCGCACCTCGTTGACGACGAGCTCGCTCCCCGCGATGGTCCGGCCGATGCGAAGCGTACCGGTAAGATCGATCTCGCGCTCGTCGCTTACCTCGCAAATAAAACCGCCGGCCTCGCAGAGCGGATTGCCGAAATCGATCTCGACGCCAAGGTTTCGGCCGCGCACCATCGCGTCGAAGGCGAGCCGTGCAAGCGCCGTCAGCATGCCGCCGGCACCGATCGCGCGACACGATAGCAGGACGCCGCGCTCGTTTGCGTCGTGAACGATTCCCAGCGCGGCGCGCTCGCCCACGTACGAAATTCCGGGAAGCGCGCCCTCGACGCCGAGCAGCTCGGCAATCACCGATCCCCCGACGGCGAGTTCGCGGCTTCCGATCCAAAGCAGCGCGGAGTCCGCAGACTTCAAACCGGGCGTCACGACGCGACCGACGTCTTCGAGCGCGCCGATGCAGCCGACGATCGCCGATGCGGGAACCGCGCGTCCGCCGCTCGACTCGTTGTAGAAGCTGACGTTGCCTGAGACAAACGGAAGATCGAGCTCCGTCGCGGCGCGGGCCAACCCGTCGACCGCCGCGACGAACTCGCCGTATTGATCGGGCTTGCGCGGATTCCCGAAGTTCAGGCAATCGGTCAGGCCGATCGGCCGCGCTCCGACGGCGGCAACCTTTCGCATCGCTTCCGCGACGGCGTGTTCCGCCGCGTATCCCGGATCGATGCGCCCAAAGCGCGGATTACCGGCGACGGCCAACGCAACGCCCAACGCAGAACCGGGAACCGGAGCGAGTATTCCGGCGTCGGCTGCGCCACGCGGAAGAACGGTGCAGCCGCGCACGACGGCATCGTAACGGCGATAGAGCGGTTCGCGCGAGGCGACGTCGCGATGCGCGAGCACCTGTGGAAAGAGCTGCTCGACGTCGACCGCCGCCAGCTCGTCGACGGCGCCTTCGTGCAGGATCACCTCGGTGTAGGGCAAGTCGTCGCGAATCGAGCCGGTGAGGAACTCGCTCTCGACGTCCATCACTACCTCGCCCCGATACCGCAAGACGTACCGCGGCTCCGCCGTGACGCGTCCGACGATCGTGGCGCGCGCGTTGAACGCAATCTCCGGGAGCGTGAACTCTTCATTGTAGATGCGCACGGCCTCGCGGGCCATTTCCTCTGGAAGGAGCCAGATCAATCGTTCCTGCGTTTCGCCGACCGCAACGATCTCGGGCGCCATTCCCTCAATCGCCACGTTGACTTTGTCGAGGTCGATCTCGGCGCCGTAGCCACCCTGCGCCGTGATCTCAGCCGAGCACCCGAGGATTCCGCCCGCGCCGAGATCTTTGAATGCGGCAACGATCTTCTTCTCACGGAGCAGCGCGAAGAGGCGATAGCTCGCGCGCATCAGCACGTTCTTCAAGAACGGATCGGGAACTTGAACGGCCCCTTTGTTGACCTCAGCTTCGTCCGCATCGAGCGTCACCGACGAGAACGACGCACCCCCGAAGCCGCTCGGATCGGTCGCCTTGCCGACGAGCACGATCGCCCAATCCTCGGCGCCTTTGGGTGCAAATGAATGAATGAGCTCCGACTCCTTGACGATGCCCAGCGCAATGACGTTGACGAGCGCATTCTCTTCGAATCCTTCGTCGAAATAGACGTCGCCCGCGAGATTCGGCACGCCGATGGCATTCCCGTAGGATCCGATGCCGTCGACGACGCCCTCCGCGACTCGGCGCGCGTGCGAATCCGCCGCGTCCGCGCGGCCAAAGCGCAGCGGGTCGGCGACGGCGATGACTTCGGCGCCCATGCACAGCACGTCGCGTACGATGCCGCCGATTCCGGTCGCGGCCCCTTCGAACGGGACGACCTGCGACGGGTGGTTGTGCGACTCGTGGGCGACGACGACGGCGTAGCGCTCGCCTTCGTGGACGCCGAGGTGAAGCGCGCCGGCATCTTCACCCGGCCCAAGGACGACGCTGCCGCCGGCGGTCGGAAGCCGCTTGAGATGATGCCGGCTCGACTTATAGCTGCAATGCTCGCTCCACTGCGCGTCAAATGCGTGCAGCTCGACCATCGAAGGTTCGCGTCCGAGCCGCTCCCTAATGCGCTGCAACTCGTCGTCGCGCAATGCGACGTTCGGAGCTCCTGAGAGCCCACTAACCAAGGGCATTTCCTTGCGGCGCCGGCGCCTGCTGCTGTAGAGCGGCATCGGCATGGAGTATTCCGGAGCGCGCATTGGCCTGCATGAGCAGCGTGCGGCCGAAAAGCACGGTGTCTTCAAGGCCGAGGAGCTTGGCGCACTGCATCGCGAGCTGCTGCGGGTCGGTCGTCCCATCGAGCACGGGCGCCGACGACGTCTCGTCGAGCATCGCCCGCAGCAGATCGTTCTCGCCGACCGCGATAAGAATTAATCGCCCGAAACTCGTTTCCAGCTGCTGCGTGAGCTGCAAAACGTATGCCGGCGTCGATGACGGGCTCGCCACGTGGCGGACCGTCGGCAGACCCAGCTGACCGAGCATCTTGACGATGTCGTTCGCGCGTTCGATCTGCGCTGGGGAGCTCGCGATCACCGCGGCCATGCCGGAGCGCATCACCGGAAAGGTGCCGACGAAATCGGCGACGCGTTCGTAGGCGCGCTTGACCCGATCGAGTGCGCCGTCGTCGACGGCTTCCAAATTCCGGTAGATCTGCTTGTCGAGCATCAGCTCTTCGCGCCCCTGCGGCCAGATGCGCCACGAGTCATTGTCGATGACATCGGCGATAACAAGCTGTCCTTGATTCTCGCCGCCCGCGAGGCGGCCGAACTCGATCTTCAGGTCGACCAGCAGCACGTCGCGCCGCCGCCACGCGTGTGCGAGGATCTCAAAGGTCAAGCGCGCGAGTTCGGTCATCACGCCGACCTCTTGCGGCGACGCGAGGTTTTGGGCGACGATCTGATCG
>DATASC010000157.1:0-38185 GCA_036269355.1 Candidatus Cybelea sp.
GTTGGATGCCGGCCTGGTAGGTCGTGCCGTTCTCCGTCTGCCCGCCAACCCCGTATTGGAAGCTCGACTGATGTTGGATGATGTTTCCGGGCCCGCTGGTATAGATCGGCCCCGGCGTACCAGGAGCCGGCGTATACTTGCCGACCGGGCCAGGTCCGGCCTCGAAGGCATTCTGTGGCGCCTGCACCGAAAAGTCCGACGTCGGCTTGAGCTGAAGCTGCACGTCGTACGCGCCCTTCTGCGCGACGATCGTATAATGCGCGATCCGCACGTTCGAGGCGGAGACCGCGAGATTCGGGTTCTTGAGCAGCGCCATCGCGATAGCGTCCTGCAACGCGATGCCGACGAACGGCTGCGCGGTGACGCCGACGATCTGCGCCGCGCTCGGGGCAACCGCCGGTGCGCGGTAGCCCGGCGCGACGCTCGGCACCACCGGGAACTCCGCCGAGGGAATCGCCGTCGGCAGTGTCGCGTGTGAAGGAAGGACCGGATCGAGCTGCGCCGATGTGGGCGCGACGGGCAACGCTGCGAGCGCCACGGCTGCAACTGCCACGGCCCCCGGAATCAGACGCGACTTCATTCGCGCGAAGGTCATCGTGCGAGCGCCTGACTTCCAAGCGTCTGCACGTTGACGCCGTTGGTAGTCAGGATCGTGCCGTCGACGCGCTCGATCTCGACGATCGACTGATTGAGCTGCGACTGTGCCTGAAGCTCGCGCAGACGGGCCTCGTCGAGCTGTAGTTGCCGCTGCAACACGAGGAACGTGGTGGAAGCGCCCTTCTTGAACTTCCGGACTTCGCTGGCGTAGACCGACTCCGCCGACTCGCGCGACGTGCGCGCGGCGTCGAGCTTAGAGAGAGCCGATTGATAGCTCTGCAGCGCGGTGCGCGCCTCGGCGCCGATTCGCTCGTATACGCCCTGCATGAGCAGCTCGGCCTGCGTCGTCTCCTCGCCGGCGAGTCCGCGCAGCCCCTTGGCGACGTGGCCCTGAATCGGATAGCCGACGATCAACGCGATGTTGAACGTGGGGAAGTATCCGGCCCACATGTTGTGATAGGCCCAGGCCATCGCGCCCTGCGTGTTCGGCGGTGGCGTTGGACAAGCGACCAAATTCTCGGAGCCGCAAAAGCCGGCGATAAACTTGGTAACCGGTGCCGGTATGCCGGCGAATCCGTTGCTCTCATACTGCATTTGCAGGTCAGCTTGCGGTAGGGATTGATTCTTTGCGTAGGCCCGGTCGATCGTGGCGGCGAGACGCTTGTCCTCGGCCTGCCGTACCTCGGGACGATTCGCTCGCCCTCGCGCGACGACGCTTGCGAGATCGCTCGCGCTGGGAAGTTCCTGCACCGACGTCGACGGCACCAAATTCGCGTTCCAGAGCGGATCCTGCGCATTGCCGGCAATGAAACTCTTGAGCTGATTCTGCAGCTCCGAAACGCGCTGCAATGCCGTGAAGAGATTGTCCTGGAAGTTCGAGACTTGCGTCTGCGACTCAACCGCGTCGATCGGGGCCGCTGCGCCGCGCTGGGCGAGGCGCACGTTGCTCTGCTGCTGTGCGATCGCTTCCCTCAGCGCTTCCTGTTGGATTGCGACGTTGCGCCACGCGGCGACGAGATCCCAATACGTCGTTTCGACTTGCGAAATCGTGCTGGACGCGTCGACTAGCGTCTGCGCGACGCCGGAATCTGCGTTGACGATAGCGAGCTTGAGCTCGCGCTTCGTCGCGTTCATGCCGAAATTCTTAAGTAGCGGCTGGGTGACGGCAAGGTTGAGAGTCGCCAAATAGTACGGATTGAATGCGTCGAAGAGCGTGTTGTTATAGGTTCGGCTCTGTTGGATTTCGGCCTGATACGCGCCGCCTTCTTCGCTCTGCCCGCTTGCGCCGTATTGAAAGCCTGATTGGTGCTGAATAACGTTTCCGGGCGCGACCGCCGTCGTCGTATACGAGGCGGGGCCGTAGGTCGCCGACTCGCCTGGACCGGCGGCCAAGAAGTTCTGCGGCGGATTCACGGAGTAGTTCGAGGTCGGCTCTAAATGCAGAGCTACGTCGTAAGCGCCCTTTGTCTGAACGACGTTATAGCGAGCAACGCGAAAGTTCGACGCCGAGACGGCGAGGTTGTTGTTCTTGAGCAGCGCCATGGCGATCGCATCCTGCAGCGAGATCCCGACGAACGGCTGTGCCGTGACGCCGACGATGCGCGCCGCACTCGGCTGCGCTTGCGGTGCACGGTAGCCCGGCGCCACGCTCGGGACCGGCGGCATCATCAGCGTGGGAATCATCGTCGGCATGACGACGCGGTTCGGCGACGCATCGCCGGGCTGAGCCGAGGTGCGCTGCACGGGCAGCGTCGCCATAGCAAGCGCCGCCGTGGCAAGAAGCGCGGGGAGGACGCGGCTGCGTCGCACGATCACTCGGCGATCGCGACGCCGACGCGCGGCCGTCGCAATAAGAGCACCAACGGCGCGAGAGCGAGGGTCATTACCGCCACCCAGCGCGATGTATCGGCGTAAGATTCGACGGCCGACTGCGACTCGACCAGCGTCGTGAGCCGCTGCATAGCCAGGCGGTTCTGTGTGCCGCCTTGCGCGAGCACGTACTGCCGCGTCGGCGCGTGTGCGAGGGTCTGCGCGCTGGCGAGCTCCGTCTGATGAATCGTAAAGCCGCGCACCAAGAGCGTGATCAGGATCGCCGCCGCGACGCTTCCCCCGATCTGACGGGAGAGATTGAAGAACGCAGCTGTCGAGGGCACTTCCTTATCGGGCACGCTCCCGATAACGGCGACCGAGAGCGGCACGAAGATCTGCGCCAGCCCGATGCCGCTAAGAATTAGCGGGAGAATCAGACTGTGGAAGTCCGATAGCGGCGTGGTGATGCTGCCGAGCATCCAGTTCGAGATCGAGAGCAGCACGAAGCCGATCGCCGCCTGGAGGCGGGGATCGACGAGTCCACGCTGCGTCAGAATCGCGGTGAGCGGCGTGAAGCAGAGCACCGCGCCCGCGCGAATCATGACCGTCGCTCCCGAGAGCGTCGCGGTGAAGCCGAGCGAGTTGATGAGGTACTGCGGCAGAATGATAATCGAGCCGTAGAGGCTGACGCCGAGGACCGCGCCGAGCACGCTTCCCGCCGCCACCTGGCGCAGCCGCAAGACGCGCAGATCGACGACCGGGATAGTGGACCGCAGCGTCCACCAGACGAACGCGGCCAGACCGGAAATGGAGAAGAACGTAAACCAGCGGATGCGGGCGTCGTCGAACCAGTCGTACTGCTGGCCGTTCTCGAGCACGAACTGCATCGAGCCGAGGCCGACGCACATGAGGATCAGTCCGATCCAATCGAGCTTGCGGTACTGGCCTTCCACCGGGTTGCGCAGGAAGTTCCAGATGAGCGTACCCGCGATGATTCCGATCGGGATGTTGATGAAAAATATCCAGTGCCAGTTCCAGTTGTCGGTGATCCATCCGCCGATGACCGGACCGAGAGCGGGTCCAACGATCACGCCGAGAGCGAAGACGCCTTGCGCCTTCCCTTGCTCTTTGATGCCGTACGTGTCGCGAAGAATCGCCTGTGAGGTCGCGATGAGGCCGCCACCGCCGAGGCCCTGAATGAGCCGCCAGAAGACGAGCTGCCCGAACGAGTTCGATAGGCCGCACATCAGCGACGCGATCGTAAAAATGACAATCGACGTGAAAAAGTATTGGCGTCGTCCGAAGCGGGCGGCGAACCACGGGTTGAGCGGAATCACCACGACGTTGGCTATGAGATAGGCCGTGACGACCCATGCGCCCAAATCGACGCCGACACCGAAGTTCCCTTGAATGTTCGGAAGCGAGACGTTAACGATCGTAACGTCGATGATCTCGAGCAGCGTGGCGGTGATGACCGCAATGCTGATAACGGTCCGTCGCCAGCCGTGCTCGACGACTGGGCTCTCGTACGCGCCAAACAAGGGTTACTTTACCTTGACGTAGGTCTCGACGCTCATTCCGGGACGCAGCGGCAGGTCGGAACGCTGGTCGTCGACTTCGATGCGCACCGGAATGCGCTGAGTGACCTTCACAAAGTTTCCGCTGGCGTTCTGCGCCGGTACGAGCGCGTAGGTATTCTCCGAAGCAGGATTGATGGATGCGACGTGGCCGTGGAACGTCACGCCTTTATACGCGTCGACGCGAATCTCTACGGGCTGACCGACGCGCATCCGCCCCATCTGCGTTTCCTTATAGTTGGCGGTGATGTAGACGTGGTTCGGAACGATCGTCATCAGCGTGATGCCCGCACCGATCGTCTGGCCGACCTCGGCGCTCTTTTCGCCGATGTAGCCGTCGGTCGAGGCGTAAATACGCGTGTAGTTCAACGCCTGTTTAGCCAGGTAGAGCTGCGCGCCTGCGGCTTCGACTTGGCTGGGATCGGAGGCTTGCGCGAGCTTCCCTTGCGCGGTCGTGAGCGCTCCCGAGGCTTCGGACACGCCGGCCTGCGCGGCGGAAACTCGCCCCTGAGCGGCCGCGATATTTGCTTCGGCGACGCTGACTTGATCCTGCGCCCCGCGGAGCTGCGCCGCAGCACCGGCGGATTGCGCGCGAACCGCATCCAGTTGCTGCGATGCTACGTCGCCGGTGCTTACCAGCGAGCTGACGCGCCGGTAATCCGCCTGCGCTTTATCGTAAGCTTGCTGCGCCGCCGGAACTTGCGCTTGTGCCGCGCGAAGCTGTGCGTCCGCCTGCGCGACGACAGACTGAGCGACCGGAACCTGCGCCTGAACGTTGGCGATCGCCCCGCTCGCCTGCGAAACGCCGCCCCGGCCCTGCACGGTCGTCGCGCGCTGGTTAGCCGCAGCGAGATCGTATTGCGCCTGGGCCGCGCGCAGCTTCGCCAGCTCGTCCTTGTTGTCGAGAACGATCAGGAGCTGCCCGCGGCGTACGGGCTGGTTCGTGTCGACGAGAATCTTGTCGATCCGCTCGGGAATCTTGCTGGTCACCGCGACCTCGTCGGCGGCGACGTGAGCGTCGTCCGTTCCCTCGTGCGAGAGCATGAAGCTCAGCCACGGCACGCCCCAGACGAGCGCGAGGATTACGACAACGACCGCGCCGGCGATGAAAAAGATGCGCTTGCGCGGACGTTTCCCGGACTCGTTGGAATCGGATTGCCCTTCACCCGCTGCGGTGACTCCCGCTCCGTTCCCCTTCGAATCCTTTGCAGTCTTTTGCTGATCGAGCTCTCGCGTGTCCATTACGAGTTCCTTACTCCATTGAGAAAAACGTCGATGTAAAACCGGAGCGCCTCGTCGGGCTCTCCCCGGTGAAGTGCCGACTCGGGAAACTTCTTGCGCCCGAGCGCGTGCATGAAAACGAGTCCTAGAAAGACCATCGCCAGCTTCTGCGGCTCTCCCCGCAGCTCGCCGGCATCGATCCGCCGTCGCATGAACTCGGTCAACACGGCAAGGATGGCGATTTGCGGCCGCCAGGCCGTCTCGGCGAAAATGTCGCTTTCGTACTCCTGCTCGACGAGCGACCAGCGGATGATATCGCCGAGCGCGATGAACCGAGCGAACATCAAACGCGCCATCGAAAAGAGATCCTCGGAAAGCTCGCCGGTCAGCGACGCCGCAACTCCCGCAAGCTCGATGTAGCCGCAAAAATGCTGCGCGCACGCGACCAGGAGCGCTTCTTTGGTACCGAAGTGACGGAAGAGCGTCGCTTCGTTAACGCCGGCGACTTCGGCAATCTCGCGCGTCGTCGCGCCGCGCTTGCCTTTGCGTCCGATCACCTCGCGCGCGGCGACCAGGATTCGTTCTCGCGTCTCCTCCGGCGAGGCGGAGCGCCCGCCCTCGACGAGTCTCTTCGTCTCGATCACGGCAGCGTGCCCTTATTGGTAATGGGTACGTTCGTCTCGTAGGCGCCGTACGTGGCGTCGGCCGCGGCGCGGACGTGCGGAATCGTAATCGTCGCGTGCTGCGACGCGACGACTTCGTACGGGCCTTCCGTGCGATACTGCTGCGTCATCGTGATCTTGCCGCCGCTGGTGTAATACCACTCCATCTGGAGCAGCGCGTAGTCGTTCGGGTCGACGTAAACGAGCGTGTGATCGAGGATGTCGCTATGTATCTTCTTCGTCATTCGCAGGACGAGAACCGGGCGGTTTCCGAGCAAGGCGGTTCCGTCGACGATGATGTTCTGATCCTTCTGCCACGCGCGAGGATTGCCGATGTCGTTGAAAATGCGTTGAAAGCCTCGCGCGTACCCCGGCATCCTGTCGAAGACGACGACGTAAAAATCGGGCCGCTGATAGTAGGACGTGCCGTCGAGTTTGGGCGCCAGAAATGGAAAGCTGTACATGTGTACGTCGACGTGGACGCGCGCCCGGTACGACTTCAGTGACGGGTTGCGCTCTGCCATGTGTTCGACGATCGTCCGAACGTCGGGGAGCGCCGGCCCGTCGCCGGCCGAAGCGACGCAGGGCGTCGCCGCCACGACTATGGCCGAGACCAGCGACAGGAGCACGGGGCAAAGAATTTTACGCACGTTCATCTCTTGATGCAAGTGGGTACTTGCACGCGCAGTCTAGCACGGCTCCCGGGTTGAATGCAAGTGCTTGCACGCACCAGGCTGGTTACTGGGTGGAAGGCGCCTCGTGCTTCCGATGATGGTGCCGCTCGCGTCCGCCTCCGGCGGCCCGAAACCCCTGCTCGTTTGCCTGCGCCGGGCAGAGATACTCGCCGTGCTTCGTTTTGCCGTAGCTCGGGTCGCCCGGCTCGTGATAGACCTTCGTTTTGAGATTGACCCACACCGGCTGAACCGAGCCGCAGTCTGGAATCGAGCCGCCGGCGGCAGGCATTCCCGGCTGCATTGAGGCCGCGGCCGTAGCTTCGGCTCTACCGGCGTCCTTCGACTTCCCGCCGCCGCAAGCCGAGACGCTCAGGGCTGCGAGGAGGCCGAACGAGATTACTACGAGTGTGCGGTTCACGGCCGGTGCCGGAAAGGACGGCGCGCTGGACGGAAGCCTTCGGCGTGCGCCTCCGAGCGGCAGAGATATCTGCCGTGCTTCGTCTTTCCGTAGAGCCGATCGCCCTCGACCAAATAGACTTTCGCACTCTCCAAAGTCCAGACCGGAGCTTCACTGCCGCAGTCGATCGCGGGCGCTCCGGTCGCGGCCGCCGATGCGGCAGCCGAGGGTTGGGGTGAACCGCCCCCGCTCGATTTTCCGCTCGCGCACGCGGTGAGCGCGGCGAGTGCAACTGCAGCCAGTGAGGCCGTCCACTTACTCATGGTCGCCCGATTTCACGCAACGGCAGAGGGAAACCCGCCGCTGCTCGCGTGCGATTCAAATCCCCGGCAGCGGCAAATTCAAGCGCTTCGCAATAGCCGCCGCTTCTTCGCGCGCACGCCGGGCAAGTCCGGAACGCTCGCCGACATAGACGCGGCGGCCGGCGACGAACGTCGCCTGCACCCATGCGTCTTCGCCGCGATAGACCAGTGCGTTGAGCGGCGGGGACCATGGATCGATGCACGACGCGTCGATCACGACGAAGTCCGCCGGATTGCCGGCGACGAGATCGCCGCCGGCAATCTGCAGCGCGCGCGCGCCCTGCTCGGTGCCGAGAGCGTAGGCGTGCGCCGCGGGGAGCGCGGCGCCGTCGAGATACTTGATCTTTTGCAGCAACGCCGCCTCGCGCATTTCTGCGAGCAGCGAGGGCCGCACGTCCGCGTCGGTTCCCAAGCCCATGACGACGCCCATCGACTGCAGCTTCGTGACGTCGCAGATCCCGTCGCCAAGATATTGATTCGTCATCGGATTGTGAATAACGCGCGCTCCGCTCTCGGCAAGACGCTTCCCGTCTCCCTCGCTGAGGTAGATCGCATGAATCGCAACGCAGCGCTCGTTCAAGGCACCGAGCTCATCGAGGAGCTCGATGGGCGTCCGGCCGCTCTCGCGAACGGTCTGCTCGCCTTCGTAAGCGGCCTCGGCAACGTGCACGTGAAGCATGCAGTTCCGTTCGCGAGCGAACTCCGCGGCAACGCGGATCATCGCCGGCGAAGCTGCGTGCAGCGAGTGCGGCGCGATGCAGACGTTCGCATCGGGATAGCGCTGCATCAGCTCGCGCGTTCGTTCGGCCGCGGTATCCGCATCTTCCCGAAACTCGGCGGGCGCGTAGTCGGCGTCCATCCACGTGCGCGCAAGGATGAGGCGAATGTTCACGTCGCGCGCCGCGCGGATCGCCGCCTCGGCGTGCTCGTTGCCGCGGCCGTTAAGGTAGAAAAATTCGGCGACGCAGGTGATCCCAGCGGCGAGCATCTCGGAGAATGCAAGCACGAAGGTCCAATAGACTTCTTCGGGCGCGAGTTTTGGGACGACGCGGTAGAGGGCGTCGCTGCGCCACGTTGCGAAGGGCCAATCGTCCGCCCAGCCCCGCAGCAAAACCTGATAAGCGTGACTATGCCCGTTGATAAATCCGGGAACGACGAGCCGGTCGGCCGGGAAGGAGCGCGTCGGGAGATTCCGTGCAGCCGCGCGCAGGTCGGCGAGATCGCCGGCGGCGGTAATCGCACCGTCGCGGACGACGAAGGCGTAATCCTCGCGCAGCTTGCCCTCGACGAGCGCGCGGGCGGCGTGAACGAGCTCGCCGCTCATCCCACAGGTTCCGCATGAGCTGAAGGGAACGGCGAGACGGCGACGCCCTTTTTAAAGACGCTCTTCGCGAGATTTCCGCCAAACTGCCAGCCGAACTCATCGGGCGAATCGATCCGCAAGGCAACAAAATCGGCGGCGTCACCGGGACGAATGCGTCCGGCGCCGGCGCGCAGCGAATGCGCCGCGGCGCGCGTAACGGCGTAGAGCGCCTCGGGTGCGCTCAAGCCGAAAAGCTTCCGCCCAAAGAACGCGACGGTCTGTAGATTGAAGCACGGTGAGGTTCCGGGGTTGTAGTCGCTGGCAAGCGCAACCGCCCCGCCGGATTCCAGCAGCGCACGAACCGGCGCGCGCTGGGGCAGATCGAGATAGAGAATCGTCGCCGGGCAGGCGACGGTGACGATTCCGCGCTCCGCGATCGCGCCGACGTCGTACTTGCGAATGCAGTTGCAGTGATCGACGGCGTCGACCCCGATTTCTGTCGCCATCTCGGCGGCCCCACCGTAAGCCATCTCGTCGCAATGAACGCGCAGCCGCATCCCATGCAGTCGTGCCGCGTCGAGATATCGCCGCGTCTGCTCGGACGAGAAGAATCCGGGCTCGCAGAATGCGTCGGCATAAACCGCTCCATGCGAAGCCGCCGCCGGAATCACGTGATCGATCAGATAGTCAACGAACGCCTCTTCGCGAGTAAACTCGGGCGGCAGCGCATGCGCGCCGAGAAAGGTCGCGATCAGATTCGGAACGTCGGGATCGCTGCGGTGTTCCGCGATAAGATCGAGCAGCGCGGCTTCGCCGGGTTTATGAAGTGCGTAGCCGGTCTTCGTTTCGAGCGTCGTCGTTCCGTGAGCGAGCATCGCTCGCAGTCGCGGACGCACGGTAACCTCGTAGAACGTTGCCGGATCGAGGAGAGCCTCGCGGGTTTGCTCGACCGTGTAGAGCATGCCGAGGGGCGCAGGCTCGCCTCGTAGACGCGCGGCGAAATCCGGCTCGCGATCGCCCGCGAACAGTGGATGCGCGTGCGCGTCGACGAAGCCCGGGACGATAACGCAGTCGCGCAAATCGACGGTATTGCCCGTGCCGCTCCGGGCCGGTCCCACCGATACGAACGTGCCGTCTTCGATCACGATTTCAGCGTCGTCGATGCGGCCGAGGCTGTGGAAATCGATACCGCATTGCGGAGCATCGGTATCGCACGTAACGACCGTCCTAGCGCGGACGATCAAAGGCGCCAATCAATGCCCTTTGCGTCGGCCGTCTCGATCGCTTCCTCGTACCCGGCGTCGGCGTGACGCACGACGCCCATACCCGAATCGGTTGCGAGCACGCACGCGAGCCGCTCGGCGGCATCGTCGCTGCCGTCTGCTACCACCACCATCCCGGCGTGCAGGCTATAGCCGATTCCGACACCGCCGCCATGATGGAAGCTGACCCAGTGCGCGCCGGCCGCCGTGTTGAGCAGAGCATTGAGAATTGGCCAGTCGGCGATCGCATCGCTGCCGTCGCGCATCGCCTCGGTCTCGCGGTACGGCGACGCGACGCTGCCGGTATCGAGGTGGTCGCGTCCGATGACGATCGGCGCTTTGACCTCGCCGCCGCGCACGAGCTCGTTGAAGGCAAGACCCGCCTTCGCCCGGTCCCCATACTCGAGCCAGCAGATGCGCGCGGGGAGACCCTGAAACGAGATGCGCTCGCGTGCCAGCCGAATCCATCGTTCGAGCGACGCGTTCTCCGGGAAGAGCTCCAGAAGTCTGCGATCGCAGCGTTCGATGTCGTCCGGATCGCCGGAGAGCGCCGCGAAACGAAATGGGCCGGAGCCGCGACAAAACAGCGGCCGAATAAAGGCCGGTACGAATCCCGGAAAGGCGAAGGCTCGTCCGAATCCGGCGCGCTGCGCCTGCGCCCGAATGTTGTTTCCGTAGTCGAACACGACTGCGCCCGAATCGAGATATCGAACCATCGCCTCGACGTGCCGGCCACAGCTCTCCAGCGCGCGCCGCTCGTACTCACTCGGATCCTGCTCGCGCAGAACCGCCGCTTGCTCGAGCGAAAGACCGGCGGGAACGTAACCGTTCAGAAGATCGTGCGCCGAGGTTTGATCGGTCACGGAATCGGGCCGCAGGCCGAGCTCGTAAAGCATAGGAAACTCGTCGGCTGCATTTCCCTCGTAGCCGACCGAGACCGCCTCGCCGGACCGCCGCGCGGATTCAACCTGTGCAAGAGCTTCCTCGCGCGACTCGACCACCCGGTCGAGATAGCGAAGGTCGCGCCGGCGCTCCAAACGCGCGCGGTCGACGTCTACGACCAGACAGATGCCGCCGTTCATGACGATCGCGAGCGGCTGTGCGCCACCCATGCCGCCGACTCCGGCCGTTAACGTTACTCGCCCGGCGAGCGAGCCGCCGAAGTGCCGCCGCGCGAGCTCGGCAAAGGTCTCGTATGTTCCCTGAACGATACCTTGAGTGCCGATGTAGATCCACGAACCGGCCGTCATTTGGCCGTACATCGTCAATCCTTGCGCTTCCAGCTCGCGAAAGACGCTCCAGTCGGCCCACTTCGGCACGAGATTTGCATTGGCGATCAGGACGCGCGGAGCGCGGGCATGCGTCTTCCAAACGGCGACGGGCTTCCCGCTTTGAACGATCAGCGTCTCGTCGCTCTTGAGCCGCCGCAGGGTACGAACGATCGCGTCGAAGGCGTCCCAGGAACGCGCGGCACGCCCGTTGCCGCCATAAACGACGAGGTCGTCTGGACGTTCGGCAACCTCCGGATCGAGGTTGTTCATCAGCATCCGTAACGCGGCTTCCTGCGGCCAACCGGCGCAGGAAAGTTGCGTTCCGCGCGGCGCCCGCACGGTGCGCGGACCGGCCATAACGCTCATGCGCTCAAGTTCGTCATCTCGCAGGATGACACTTCTTCTCCATTCGCGAACGCCCGCGAATGCTGCACACGCTGGGACGCTCTACATCGGTTCTCGCGCTCGCGGGGATTCTTGCCGCAACCGCCTTGCCGGCGCGCGCCGGAACGACCGGTTCGCTCACCGGCCAGGTGGTCAGCACGACGAAGGCGCCGATTGCGGGCGCGCACGTCGTCGCAGTCAGCCCGTCGCAGACTGCGACCGTAACGACGGATGCGTCGGGACGCTTTGCGCTCCTGTCGCTCGCACCCGAAACGTACACTATCACCGTATCGAAGGAAGGCTTCGATACCACAGCGCTCACCGGAATTTCGATCTTTGCCGATCAGCTGCAGACTTTGCGCGTCACGCTAGCTCCGTCTTTGCGGACGATCGCGCACGTTACGGCGCGTTCGTCGATGGATCTCGTGAAATCGGGGACGACCAGCGACGTCTACTCGGTTAATTCGACGGTTACCGCGGCCGCGGCGGGCATCGGCGGCGGCGGAAACTTGAACAACGCCTACTCCGCAATTGCCGCCGTTCCGGGCACGTTCGTCCCTCCGAATCAGCAGGGCTGGGATCAGACCGTCTACATTCGCGGCGGCAACTACGATCAGGTCGGTTACGAGTTCGACGGCGTTCCGGTGAATCGTTCGTTCGACAACTATCCGGGCAGCACGGCCGGTACGCTCGGTCAGCAGGAGCTCCAGGTCTACGCCGGAGGTGGAACCGCGGGCGAGAGCGCGTCGGGATTGGCCGGCTTCATCAATCAAGTCATCAAGACCGGAACGTTTCCCGGCTATGCGACGGTCAGCGGCGGAATCGGCACGCCGACCTACTATCACAACCTGCAGGTAGAAGTCGGCGGCGCGTCGCCCGACAGGCTCTTCTCTTATTACGTCGGGATCGGCGGCTACAATCAGGATTACCGATACCTCGACCAGTTCAACGGATCGAATCTCGGCCTAGTTTGGGGTTATCCGGCGATCGCATTTAACACCACCAACCAATACTTTGGCGGCGTCTATCCGATCTGCGGCTACAATCCGCCCAGCGGTTCCGGCTACTATGATGGCCCCAATCCATCGCCGGTCTGGGATCCGTTCTCGCTCAATCCCGGACAGCGCGGCTACGTGCCGTTACCGGTCAACACGGCAAATAGGAGCAAACTCGGCAATGACCCGGGCTGTTATCAAACGATTACGCCGTCGTACAGCGCGTACGGCGTTTCGAATTTGGCGGACCGAGAAAACGTCCTGAATTTCCATATCGGCGTGCCGCACCGGCACGACGCCGGCCGCGACGACATTCAAGTGCTTTATAACGTGGTCGCGCTGCAGACGCAGTTCGTTAGTTCGCAAAACGACCTCGGACCAAACGTCATCACCGAACTCAGCCAGTACGAGACTGGCCAATCTATTCCGGAAGTTTGGCCCGACTTCGTCACGTGGCCCAGCGGAACGCACTTCGGCCAAAGCGCGACGGGGCTCTCCCCGGTTCCGTACTTTGCTCCGAGCTCTCCCGGAAACCGTTGCGCGAACATCGACCCATACGGGTACTACTCGTACTTCCAGATCAAGGGTGAGTGCGCGGCGGGAACCTTCTCGGCCGTGCCGCCCGATAATCGCGACTCGTTCTGGAACAATGCCTCGATCTTCAAGCTGCAATACCAGCACAACATTGGTTCGAACGCCTACATCCGTCTTTATGGCTACTCATTCTACTCCGACTGGTTGCAGGCAAGCGCGCTCAGCTATGGGACTCCCTTCTTCGGGTTCGGCGCTCTCAGTTACGACTACGAGCTCGAATCCCACACCCGCGGACTGTCTATGACCGCTGCCGATCAGATCAGCTCCGAACACTTGCTGACGTTCGATGCCAACTACGTGACGGCGACCACGAACCGCTACAACAACAACAACTTCAACAACTTTCTCTCGACCGACGCGACGACCCTGACCAACGGAAAGCAGTGCTTCGCCTACTACAGCGGAAGCTTCGAAGGTCAGCACTATACCCAGGGGCAGCCCGCTCCGTGTAACAGTCCGCTCACGAGCGGAAGCTTTATGAATCCGGAACCCGGCCCGACCGTTCCGGGTGCGAGCTGGCAGGTTACCTATACCGGTAATTCCGGCTTCGTGAATACCGTCGAACCGAACTTTACGGCGCTGGCGCTGCAAGACCAGTGGAATCCGAGCGACAAGCTCAACGTCAATATCGGCCTGCGCGAGGAAGAGTACGAATACAACCTCGCTAACACGTCGAACAACGGTCAGAACTTTTGGTTCTTAGCCGGCCAGCGTGAGTTTTGCTACAACCCGCAGACGCTCGCCCCGTACTTCATTCCGACGCCGCCGGCCAGTGGTCGTCCTCCGCTTCCGTTCATCGGCTTCAACTGCCCGGTCGACAATTCGATCCCGGCCCACCCGGTTCAGACCGTACACCCCGACGGTCAGAACGGACACCTGCTGCTCAGCAACAACTATCCCACGTCGATCGCCGACTACGCGTTCACGCCGCAGATCGGTGCAACCTACACCGTTAATCCCGACACCGTGCTGCGCCTATCCGCCGGAAGGTACGCGCAAGAACCGCAGACGTATCAAGTGCAGTACAACGCCAAAGACAACAACCTCGCCTACGACCTCTTTCAGGCATTTTGGCAGTATGGCTACACGACGCCGCTTCACAACGCGCTGGTGCAGTACTCAGACAACTACGACTTCTCTTTCGAGCGGCGCATCAAAGGCACCGATATGTCGATCAAAGTGACGCCGTATCTGCGGTACGCGACAAACCAGATCTACGGCGTCTCGTTACCTTTCGGTCTCTCCGGCGGGTTGAACTCCGGCGTCGAGCGCGTCGACGGCTTCGAGACCGAGTTCACGAAAGGCGACTTCAGCAGGAACGGCCTATCCTTCATCATCTCGTACACGTATACCAATGCTGCCGAGCGCTGGAACAATTTTCCGGGAACGTCGATCAATCCGCTCGATTCCTATAATCAGGACATCGCCAACTACAACGGACTCACCAGAGCCGGCGGCGGCTCCCAATGTTATGAGAACGACAACAAAGGAAACGTCTACCCGGATCCATCCTGCAAGCAGCTCAAACCACACTATAATCCGCCGATTTGGAATCCGTACTACAAGATGGCGGCACAGCCGCTGCTCGATCGCAACGGATGGTATCCCGTGGGCCTCGATTTCGCGTATCTATCTCCGAACGTGCTCAGTGCGATCGTCAACTACAAGCACAATAAATTTACAGTCACGCCGGCGTTGACGTTCAACGAAGGGTCGCTCTACGGAAATCCGGCGGACGTGTACGGGAACGATCCGCGCGTCTGCACCGGCAATTCGGCCGGTTTCATCAACTCGCCGATTCACACGAAGAATCCGCTCCAGGCCGACTACACGACCTGCTTCTCCGCGGCCACGCAGAGCGGAACGTCGCCCGGATCGCTTTATATTCCTAATCCGCAGACCGGAACGTTCGACGCCTTCGGCGCGTTCCGGCAGCCCAATCAGCTCAACCTTAGTCTTCAGCTCAGCTATCAGCTCACACCACGCATCAAGGTGAATGCTCTGTTGGCCAATCTCGTCAACGCTTGTTTCGGCGGCTCCTCGGAGCCGTGGTCGAAGCAGTTCCCCCCGAATAGTTTCACGTGCGGCTATCAGTCGAACTATTATTATGTGTCGAATTTCTATAACGGCACGTCGCCGAACGATCGTGGCGCCAACGGCGTTCCGCTTAACCCGGCCTTTAAGAACTCGTTCATTCCGGCGTACGCCGATACCAATGGATTCGTCTTACCGAACCCGTTCAATATGTATCTGCAGTTCAACGTCAGCTTATAGCCGGTTACCGATCGCGGCTTCGGCTGCATGCGTCAGCCGCTGCGAGCGGATGAGCTCGCGTGCGGCGGCGATGTCCGGCGCGGGCGGACGGTCCGCGAGCCAGGGCGGAATGGACTCGCGAGCGACGGCGTGCGCCGCTTCGGTTCCGCGCCCCGACCGCAGCGGCCGGCGGAGATCGGTCGCCGCGAGGGCGCCGACGAGCTCGCACGCGAGCGCGCCTTCGACGTTGTCGAGCACGCGGACAAGGTTGTTTGCCGAGGTCATTCCCATGCTGACGTGGTCTTCCTGACCTGCCGAGGTCGGAATCGAATCGACGCTCGATGGCCACGCCAAACCTTTGTTGTCGTTGACCAGCGCGGCGGCGGTATACTGCACGATCATCAGCCCCGACTCGAGGCCGAGCCGACGCGCGAGGAAGAGCGGCAATCCACGATCCTCGGCGTTGAGCAAGAGGTAGAGACGCCGTTCGGCAATCGAGGCGAACTCGGCGAGGGCGATCTTGAGCACGTCGATGGCAAGCGCGATCGGCTCTCCGTGAAAGTTGCCGCCGGAGAGAAAATCGCCGTCCTCGGGAAAGACCAGCGGGTTGTCCGTGACCGAGTTCGCCTCGATCTCGGTCACGCGCCGCACGTGCGCCAGCGTGTCGCGCGCCGCACCGTGCACGACCGGAATACAGCGAAAGGAGTACGGATCCTGGACCCGGCCGCACTCCGCGTGCGACTGCACGATCTCCGACCCGGCGAGCAGCGCGCGCAGATTGGAAGCTACCCGCTCTTGGCCGGGGTGCGGGCGAAGATCGTTGAGGCGACGATCGAAGACGCGTTCGGTACCGAGGTAGGCTTCGAGCGACATCGCTCCGATCGCGTCCGCCGCCGCGGCGAGCCCTTCCGCGCGTAGTAATCCAAGAGCGGCGATGCCCGTCATCACCTGGGTCCCGTTCACGAGCGCGAGACCTTCCTTCGCGCCAAGCGCTATCGGCTTCAAACCGGCACGGCCCAGGGCAACGGCGCTCGGCAGTCGCTCGCCGCGATAGAACGCTTCGCCCTCACCGATAAGGGACAGCGTCATGTGCGCGAGCGGCGCGAGGTCGCCGCTCGCGCCGACCGAGCCCTGGCACGGAACGACCGGAGTAACGCCGCGGTCGAGCATTGCCACGATGAGGTCGAGCGTCTCGGGTTTGACGCCGGAGTGTCCGGCCGAAAGCGAGTTTGCGCGCAGCACGCTCGCCGCACGGACGAGCGGAATGTCGAGCGGCGCGCCGGTTCCGGCGGCGTGACTGCGAACCAGGTTGAGCTGCAGCGCTACCGCATCGGCTGGGTCGACCGGAATGTTGGCGAGTCTCCCGAAGCCGGTCGTCACGCCGTAGATCGGCTCGCCCTCGGCGAAGCGATTCTCGACGAACTCGCGCGCCAGCGCGACTCGCTCGCGCGCCGCCGGTGCGATTCGCACCGGAGCGCCGCCGGCGACGGCTTCGATTGCTTCGAGGGTGAGGTGCCGGCCGTCGAGCTCGACCGCGTTCAAAGTTTCGACCAATCGACTCGCGCGGGCTTCGCGAACGGAGGGCCGTCCTGAATCACGATGGTCTCGTGATCGCGCAAGGGGATAGCGCGCGGGTCCTTCCCCTCCCACGCAACTCCATTGACCCAAATCGAGAGACGGGTTCCATGCGATGCACTTAGGCTCGCGGCCCGAGTCCAGCTTAGATCCGGCCCCCAGATGTCAAAGAAGTTGCCCAGAGTAAACGTTCTCTTCACTGGAGACTCGATATGAACGATGTCATCGTTCGCGTGCGTATGCACCCAGTAGAGGCAGGCCGATCCTGCGGGAATTCCAACGTTCGCCGGCACGGTTACGGCTCTACCGCGATTGAAAAGTTGCAGGTCGACGTGTATATGCTCGACCGCACCCTCGGTTTGATCGCAGCGAATGCCATCGATCGGCAACGTTCCGAAGAAGGTCTGCGCGACCAGCGTTACCGTCAAAAGAAGCATGACGGTGTGTTCGCTGCCTCGCGCAACGCTACCCGCGAAACGTTACCGCGGCATGGGCGACCCTGCAGCGTGTGCATAACGAAAAATAATTGTGGAAAGGTTGTGAATTGCTGGATGCGACGCTTGTCGTTGGCGCTTTTCGCATGATACGATGCACGAGCTTCGAGTCTCTCGAAGTGCGACGAACGTATCGTTCGCGACCAAAGCAAATCGCAGACGCTGCAAATTTTGCAGCCCTTCGTGGCAGCGGTCAAACCGCCAGGTCGGCGTCAGTGGGGTCTCCGCAAGGAAGCCAAACAGGCGAGGCAGGTGAGTGAATACGTCGAGACCCGTCGCGGCTCACGCTGCGGCGGGTTTCGCATTTGGCGCTCGAATCGCACTGCGTTGACTTCCTGCGCTCGGACGCTCGTCGCGCCAACGCAATCCGATTCTCGCTTGGGATCGCCCTCAGGAATACTTATTGGAAATTTGCGCGGAGAGCTCTGCTATACGCGTACGGGCCGCGGCGGGAGCGATGATCTCGGCTTGCGTGCCCCAGCCGAGAACCCAGCGAACGAGCTCGTCAACGTCCGCGACACGGTAGGCGATCAGGACGGACCCGTCGCCGCACTGCTCGATCTCACGTTCGGCGACGATTCGCGCCGCAGCGGCCGCCTTCGCGACGCGGGGCTCGAAGCGCACCCGCACCTCGGTCGTCTCGTCCGCGTGGAGGACGCCGCTGATCGAGGCGGCGGCATACTCTTCCACGTTGAAGCCGTCAGGACGAACGAACGTGCGCGCGAGGACGCGCGCGTCGCCGACGCTGTCGACCGCGAAGGTGCGCATATCACGTCGGGCTTGGTCGTACGCGACGCAGTAGACGCGCCCGGCGTTGAGGATGAAGCCGTACGGATCCGCGGTCCGCGTGCTCGGCTTCCCCTCTTTGTCGCGATATGCGAAACGGACGCTGCGAGAACTTCGCTCGGCAGACGAGAGCAGTGCGAAGGCGCGTTCGCCGCGCTCGTCGAGGCGGACTTCGGAGAGCCGGAACGCGATCGGCGATGCGGCTTCTACGCGAGCTCGTGTCCCTCGACCGGCGCTGCCTACAAGCTTCTCGGCGACCTCGTCGATCGAGGCGCCAATCGTACCGCCGATGCTCGCTCCGAGCGAGCGCAACGCGACTAACCCAAAAAGTTCGCCGCTGCTCAAGTCGAGGCGCCTGAGACTATAGCCGCCGGCAAACCGATAGACGTTGGCGGCGCGATCGAAGTACCAGGGGAATCCGGCGTCCGAAAGGACCGAGAGATAGCGTCGCAACGTGCGCGTACTCGGGCGCTTGCCGCCCTCGGCGATCCGACCTTTGAGATCCTCGAACGAGTGTTGTCCCTGGTCGATCGCGTTAAGCAATCGAACGAGAAGGACGACCTTCGACTCTCCCTCGGCGAGGCTCATCGCGATGCGGAGGAGCTCGGCGGCTTGGGGAAGCAGCCGTCGGGTGCGCCGATCGGCGGCGCACTCGGTTGCGGAGGCGTAGCCGTCAGCCCGATCTGAACGGGATAGAACGATCCGCCGTCGGTCATCGTCTGAACGACGACGCGCGACGTCGCGCCCGCGGCGAGATCGAACGAGGTCACCTCATATGGAGCGGGCACGCGGACGCAACCGACGTCGAAAAGGTTTCCGCCGATCAGAAAGCTGCCTCGCGCCGGTCCCGCCAGCGGCTTGAGGTAGAGGTAGGCCGTTGACGGGGCGGATCCGGGATTGCTCATTGCGAGATCGATCGTGTGCAGCACGCCGTAGTCGCCGTAATCGTGTCCGGATGCGGCCGCGTCGACGCTGGGTGGAGTGGGCTCCGTGTCGCCAAGCACCACCGTGGCGTCGGGACCGCCTGCGCTATAGCTTAGCGCGTCCGCGCCGAAGCCCGCGATCGTAAAAACTCCGGTTCGGTGATGGCCGTCGCCAGGTAGAACGGGACCCGCGAGCAGCGAGCGCACATCGACCCCAGGTGAGACGGCGAGAACCGTGACGACGACCGGGCCGCCCGAGAGCACGCGCAGGTCCACTGACCCGCTGACGAGCTCGCGGGCGTTCATCGAGAGGTCGCTCATCACGTACGGCTCGTCCTGCGAAAGCGTGACGACGACGCCTTCGCCCAGCGACTTTGTCGCAAGGAAGTTCTTCGTAAGCGTTTGGCCGACGTACATGACGTCCATGTTCGGGCCGGCGACGGCGTCGACGAGCTGAACCGACGTGGGGTCCTGCGAGTCGCTGCTCACCGTCACAACAAGCTTGCGCGCGTTTCCAGGGTCCGCGACCGCATCGTGATAAAAGAAGAGCCTGGTCGGTGTCGTCGCCGAAACCGTCCCGCGAAAGAGCACGCCATCCTGGCCAACGTGCTCCGGATCGTCATCGTAGAAGAGTACGCCGGGCGCGAAGCTGCCTACCGCGAGATTCTGCACGCTAACCGTGGTCGTGCCCGACTGGTCGAAGTATTCTCCGTTTCCGGCGATCTGTACGGGAACGGTAAACTGCGTGCTCTCGCCGGGCTGCAACGGCGCGGCAGGCTCGGCCACCGGGCCAATCGACTTCTGCGCGCCGGGCATCGTTTGAGTTAGCCGCGCCACCGCGGTTTGGACTCGCGCGGCGAGCCAAGCCGGCTGCGCCGGATTGCCGGTTACGGTGAGACTCGTCTGCGGCACGATGGTGCCGGCGTTGAACGCCACCCGAATGGGAAGATCGGCGCGGGCGCCGCTGGCATCGACGAGGTGGAGTACGTCTTCGCCGGTCGCCTGCGTCGCGGTCACCGTCACGGACGTTCCGTCGGCGCTCACGCTGACGCTGACGAGCCGCTGATCGAGCGTCGCTTGCACCGGCGCTGCCGCGCCGCCGATGGTGATGACTTGCTGCTGCGCCGGGTTGAGTGAGAGTTTCGAGGCCGAAAGAGTCAGCGCACCCGGAGCTGCCTGCGCGAGGACGATTCCGAGGATGAAGGCCTGCACTCGAGGCTAGCGTGCGCCGAGAGGTTCTACGTTACAGCCGGCTCGGGGGGAGGAGCCGCGGGCGGTTCGACCGACGGAATCTTCGAGTACTTCATTTTCTCCGGGTCGTCGGGGTCGACGTCGCCGAGGATGTGGTCGCCCGAGCCGAACGCGCCCTTGAGCATCTCCTCGGCGAGCTCGTCTTCGACCATTCTCTGAATCGCGCGGCGCAGCGGACGGGCGCCGAACTGCGGATCCCAGCCCTTCTTTGCAAGCAGCACCTTCGCCGCATCGGTAACTTTGAGCTCCATCTCCTGTGCGCGCACCTCGCGAACGACTTTCTCGAGTTCGAGCGTGACGATTTGCTCGATCTGTTCGCGCGTGAGTTGATGGAAGACGATTACCTCGTCAACGCGATTGAGGAACTCGGGCCGGAAGGTCTGCTTGACCTCCTCCATTACCCGATTCTTCATGCGATCGTAAGCCTTGACTTCGTCCTCGGCCGAGAGCTTCTGCGGACGGAAGCCGATGTCGGTGCTCGTCGTCATGCCGATCGCGCCGACGTTGCTCGTCATGATGATGACCGAGTTCTTAAAGTCGACTTGACGCCCCTGAGAATCCGTGAGCCGGCCGTCTTCGAGCACTTGCAGCAGCAGATTGAAGACGTCCGGGTGCGCCTTCTCGATCTCGTCGAGCAGAACGACCGAATAGGGACGGCGCCGCACCGCTTCGGTGAGTTGTCCACCCTCTTCGTATCCTACGTATCCCGGCGGTGCGCCGACGAGGCGGCTCACCGAGTACTTCTCCATGTACTCCGACATGTCGATGCGGATCATCGACTCTTCGTCGTCAAAAAGGAAGGCGGCAACGCTGCGCGCGACCTCGGTCTTGCCGACGCCGGTCGGACCAAGAAAGATGAACGAGCCGATCGGCCGACTGGGATTTTTCAACCCGGCGCGCGAGCGTCGAATCGCTCGCGTCATGACCTGAATCGCTTCTTCTTGGCCGACGACGCGCTCGTGAAGCAGCTCGCCCATCTTCAGCAACTTTTCGGTCTCGGCTTGCGCGAGGCGGCTCACGGGAATCCTCGTCCAAGACGCGACGATTTCGGCCACGTTCTCCGCCGTCACCTTGAGGACGCGCTCGGCGGCGGCCTTACGGTCGCGCCACTCTTGTTCGAGATGCGCCTTCTCCAGGCGCAGCTTCTCCTCGCGATCGCGAATCGTAGCGGCCTTGTCAAACTCCTGGTTTTTGACGACGGCCTCTTTTTCGGCGATGAGCTTGCGCAGCTGCGCGTCGGCCTCGCGAATTGCGGGCGGCGGCAGCGTCGCCTGAAGGCGAACGCGCGAGCTGGCTTCGTCTATTAGGTCGACGGCCTTGTCGGGCAGGAAGCGATCGGTAATGTATCGGTCGCCGAGCTTCGCAGCCGTCGCAAGCGCCTCGTCGGTGATTTGCACCTTGTGATGCGCCTCGTAGCGATCTCGCAGACCTTTGAGGATCTCGATCGTCTCTTCGACCGTCGGCTCCCCGACCATGACCGGCTGAAAGCGCCGCTCCAGCGCCGAGTCCTTTTCGATGTGCTTGCGAAACTCGTTGAGGGTCGTCGCGCCGATGCATTGCAGCTCGCCGCGCGCGAGCGCGGGCTTGATGATGTTGCTGGCGTCGATCGCACCTTCCGCCGCACCGGCCCCGACGAGCGTGTGCAGCTCATCGATGAAGAGGATGATCTCGCCCGAGGCGCCGCGGATTTCGTCCATGACGCGCTTCATCCGTTCCTCGAACTCGCCACGATACTTCGTCCCGGCAACGAGGCCGGCGAGATCGAGCGTGATCACGCGCCGCTCGCGAAGCGGCTCGGGGATGTCACCCTTGATGACGCGTTGCGCGAGCCCCTCGGCGATCGCGGTCTTGCCGACGCCGGGCTCACCGATAAGCGCAGGGTTGTTCTTCGTGCGCCGGGATAGGATTTGAATGACGCGCTCAATCTCGTTGTTGCGGCCGATTACCGGATCGAGCTTGTTGTCGCGCGCTAGCTGCGTGAGATCGCGGCCATACGCGTCGAGAGTTGGAGTCTTGCTCTTGCCCTTCGGCGCGGACGGCTGGCCCTCGGCCCCGAGCAGCGATGTCGTCTGCACCCGCACCTTCGCCGGATCAACGCCGAGATTGGTGAGCACACGAGCGGCGACGCCCTCACCCTCGCGGATGAGTCCGAGCAGCAAGTGCTCGGTACCGATGTAGTTATGATTAAGCTGGCGAGCCTCTTCAAAAGCGAGCTCGATAACCCGCTTGGCACGAGGCGTAAATACCATCTCTTGCTGGACGGTCTGACCGCCGCGGCCGACGATGGCTTCGACCTCCTGGCGGACCTTCGCAAGATTGACGCCGAGCGATTCGAGGACTTTTGCAGCCAAGCTCTCGCCTTCGGAGATGATCCCGAGCAGAATATGCTCGGTTCCGATATAGTTGTTTCCGAGGCGTTGCGCTTCTTCCTGAGCAAGCACGATACTGCGCCGCGCTCGCTCGGTGAAGGGCTCCCACATCGACATCGCTCTGGCTCTTCCTTTCTTCTTATATAGACTCTACCCGCCAGAGAGCAGTTTCGTGGCAGTTCGCGGGCCCGTCGGCGCGAGCCCGCCTGCGTTGCCCTCAGGCTTGCCGTCGCGACGACGTTGAATTACAGGCGAAGGTTTGCCGTAAACGCCGCGGAACCTCGCTGGTCCGATGCCGACCGTAGAACAAGTTCGCGAAGCGCTGGTCGAGGTTAAAGACCCCGAGTTAAATCTCGGAATCCTCGAGCTGGGTCTGGTCTACGACATCACGGCCGAAGGCGAGAACGGTGAGGACGTGAACGTGATGATGACGCTGACCTCACCGATGTGCCCGGTCGGGCCGATGTTCATGCAATCCGTCAAGGATCGCGTGCTCGCGGTCGAGGGCGTGAAGAACGCCAACGTCGAGATCACGTTCACACCCCCGTGGGACCCTGCGACGATGGCCTCCGACGACGTGAAGGCTATGCTGGGAATCTGGTGATCCGCCGCGCTCGCTCAGGATCGTGCGGCTCGGCCTGACGCCAAGTCGATAACGGCAACGGTACTGGAGGCGGTAGCAACGATCGTCTCCTTCCCCTCGCTATCGCTGCGCACTATTGCCTCTACAAACGCGAGCGTCTTGCCGGCACGCAAGACTTCGGCCCGGCAGCGCAGCACCGTACCCGTGCCGGGCCGCAGGAACGTCGTCTTGTTGTCGACCGTGATGATGTCTTTGTCCGCGGGGACCATCGTTGCGGCAGCGCCTCCGAGCGTGTGATCGGCGAGCGTCATAATGACGCCGGCATGGGCGAAGCCATGCTGCTGCTGCAAACCCGGTCGCATGACGACACGCGTTTCGCACCAGCCGGTTCCGTAGCCAACCAACTCGATCCCTAGAGATTCAACGAAGCTGGCATTTCGAAAGATCTCCTCGACGTTTGCCATCTAGCGCGACAGGAACGGGCCTTCGCGCGGGAAGACGAGCGTTGGAATATCGGCAAACGCCGGGTCGCCGCACTGCCAGAGTAGGAACGAATACTCGTCGGTAAGCAGGTCTTCACTCTGCTTGCGGGACGCCGCCAAGAATCCGTGCCCCGCGTCGTAGTCGACGCGCAGGAGAATCGGCCGGCCGCTGGTCGTCGCCTTCTGTAGGCGCGCGGTGAACTTCGCCAGTTGCCATGACGCGACGCGCGGATCGTTGTAGCCCGTGACCAGCATCACTGCCGGATAGGCCGTTCCCGGGACGACGTGTTCGTAAGCATCCATGGCGTAGAGCGCTTTGAACCCAACTTCGTTCTTCTGCGTGCCGAACTCGGGGACGTTGGGCGGTCCGTTCGGCGTGAACTCCATGCGGAACGCGTTGCTCGCCCCGACGACGTCGAGTGCGGCAGCGAAGAGGTGCGGTTCGCTTGTAACCGCGCGTCCGATCGTAATCCCGCCCGCGCTAGTACCTTCGCCTGCGAGATGGGACGCCGAGGTATATTTGTGGGCGATTAGATATTGCGCGCAGGCGACGAAGTCTTGCCACGTGTGCGGCTTCGTCGCGATCATTCCGGCGCGATGCCACGCTTCGCCGTACCATCCGCCGCCGCGAACGTGGCAGACGGCGAAAACGCCGCCGCGTTCGAGCCAAGCGACCCTGGTCGCCCTAAACGACGGCTCGATCGTGATTCCGTACGCGCCGTAGCCGTTGAGATATGCCGGATGCGAGCCGTCGAGCTTGAGGTCTTTGCGATAGACGATTGAAAGCGGCACCATCGTACCGTCCGCGCTGCGCGTCCGGACCTCGGACGAGGTGTAGGGCGCCATGTCCACGTTGGCGAGCGCCTTGAGCTGCGTGTCGCTCACGGTTCCGTTTGCGTCGACGGTGTAGTAGCGCAGCGCGTGCGTCCAACCGGTTAGGCCGAAGGCGGCTCCGGGAACCCGCGGGTCGGTGGTCATCGCATTGATAGAGCCGGCGAATGGAAGGGTAACGCCAGTGCTCGCACCCGGAGCGCCGTCGGTGGAGAGCGCTATGCGCATGATCTTTCCAAAGCCGCCGTCGCGCGCGAGCACGTAGAGACCGTCTGCGGCGACGCAGACCCCTTCGACGACCGGAACGCCGGGTGCGACTACCCTCTTTGCCCTCGCCAGGTCCGGAGCGTCGAGCGAGGTCGCGATCACCTTGAAGCTCGGAGCGCCGTTATGCGTGAGCAGGTAGATCGTCGAGCCTTTGAGGCCGTACCCGGTCACGCCGTCGGCGGGAGTCACGATCTGCTTCCATATAACGTCCGGCGAATCGACCGATTCGGCGCGTGTCGCGTAGATCGTCATCTCGTTCTGGACGCCGTTCGAAACGGTTGCCAATATATAAGGCGAGGCCGGCGAATACAGGACCGCGGGAAAGTCGGTCCTCGAGAACTTCAAGCTCGGGTTTACGCCGTAGCCGAAGACGGCGACGTCCTTGTCGGGATCTCGCCCGAGGACGTGGACATAGGTGACCGGTCGTGTCTCTTTGTCGGTTTCAGGCTCGCCCGGGTGCAGCTTCGGAAAGCGCACGTAATAGAACGACCTTCCGTCGGGAAGCCAGCTCGTTGCGCCGACGTAATAGGCGCGATCGATCGCGTCGGGAAGAACGTCGCCGGTCGCGGTTTCTACGACGTGAATGACCGCGGCCTCCGACCCTCCTTCTGAGATGCCGTAGGCGACGTATTTGCCATCGAGCGACGGCAGGAAGTAGTTGATCGTGTAGTGTCTGCCGGCGACCGCCAGACTTTGCGGATCGATCAACACGCGTTCGTCGCCGCCCGTTCTCTTGCGCACGTATAGCTTCGGTGAGTTGTCGCCCGGGTTGCTCTTCAGATAGAAGTAAGAATCTCCGTCGAGCGTCAACCCGTTGACCGTCGAGTCCGAATTGTCGAGCTGCCGTATGCGGTCGAAAATCCGGTCGCGCGCCGGTCCGAGCCGCGCGAGCACCCCACGCGCGTACGCGTTCTGCTCTTTAAAGAAATTGACGACGGCTGGGTCGCTCACGTTCTCGAAGTACCGGTACGGATCGGTAACGGACATGCCATACTTGGTGATTCCGACCGGGCGTTCGGGCGGAACCGGAGGCGGAGTCGGAAAACCTTGCGCCGCCGGTACGCTCGCGCGCGCGAAGGCAGGCGCCAAAACGGCGACTGCGGCGACAGACGCAATAAAAAGCGCGCGCAACATGCGGCTCGGTATTCCGCACGCCGTCGGGCGAGGACCTCTCCGGCGGGGCGTGCAAGGTTGCCGGGTGAAGAGCCGTGCCGAAAAGTATGCCGAGCTCGCGCACAAACGCGAGCTTGCGAGGACGCCTGCAGGTTCGACGGCTGTCGCAAAGCAGCACGAGCGCGGGAAGCTCTCCGCGCGCGAACGGGTCGAAGCGCTCGTCGACGACGGCTCGTTCGAGGAGTTCGACCGTTTCGTAGTCCATCGAACCAACGCGTTCGGTCTCGACGAGAAAGAGTTTCTCGGCGATGGCGTGGTTACCGGACGAGCGACGATCGACGGGCGGCAGGTCTTTCTTTTCTCGCAGGATTTTTCGGTGCTCGGCGGCTCGCTCGGCGAAGCCTTCGCCGAAAAAATTTGCAAGACGATGGATCTCGCGGTGCGCACCGGCTCGCCGCTAATCGGCATCAACGATTCGGGAGGCGCGCGCATCCAGGAAGGCGTCGTATCGCTGGGCGGCTACGCCGAGATCTTTTGGCGGAACGTTCAAGCCAGCGGCGTCGTTCCGCAGATCAGCTTGATCGCCGGCCCCTGCGCGGGGGGCGCCGTCTACTCGCCCGCGATCACCGACTTCATCATCATGACCGAGAAAATCTCTCAAATGTTCATTACCGGTCCGGAAATCATCAAGACCGTGACCGGCGAAGAGGTCTCCTTCGAAGAGCTCGGCGGCGCACATACGCACGCCACGCGCAGCGGCGTGGCGCATTTGGTCGCCAGCGATGAAGCGAATCTCTTCGAGCTGACGCGGGCGCTTTTCTCGTTTCTTCCTCAGAACAATCGCGAGAAGCCGCCGGAGTTCGACTGCGACGACGATCCACACCGCAGCGCCGGCGCGCTCGACGAGCTGGTTCCCGACTCGCCGAACAAGCCCTACGACATGCACGCGGCGATCGAAGGCACCGTCGACTACGGCGACTTTCTAGAGATCCAGCCGCTCTACGCGCCCAATATTATCTGCGGCTTCGGCCGCGTCAACGGGCGCACGATCGGCCTCGTCGCGAACCAGCCGAGCGTACTCGCCGGCGTACTCGACACGCGATCCTCGATCAAAGCGGCGCGTTTCGTGCGTTTTTGCGACGCGTTCAACATTCCGCTCGTGACGTTCGTGGACGTTCCCGGTTTTCTGCCGGGCACGGACCAGGAGTACGGCGGGATCATCCTGCACGGAGCCAAGCTCCTCTATGCATTCGCCGAGGCAACCGTTCCCAAGATCACGATCATCACGCGCAAAGCCTACGGGGGCGCGTACGACGTCATGGCGAGCAAACACATTCGCGCCGACGTCAATCTCGCGTGGCCGACCGCGGAGATCGCGGTGATGGGCGCCGAAGGCGCGGTCAAGACGATCTTTCGGCGCGAGATCGCCGCCGCGCCCGATCCTGAAGCAAAGATGCGCGAGCTGATCGACGAATACACCGAGCGCTTCGCGAATCCGTATATCGCGGCTCAACGCGGGTACGTCGACGATGTGATCGAGGCACGCCTCACCCGCAGCGCGGTCGCGCGCTCGCTCGAAATGCTGGCAGAGAAACGCGTCCCACGCCCCGAGCGCAAGCACGGCAACATTCCGCTCTAGGAAACGAAGAGGAAAGAACTACGTGAAACTTTTGGAAGGGAAGCGCGCGCTGGTAACGGGCGTTGCGAATCGCTGGTCGATCGCCACGGGCGTCGCGCGCAAGCTCCACGAACACGGCGCTGCGGTCGCGCTCACCTATCAGGGCGAGCGCGTCAAAGGCGAGGTTGAGAAGCTCGCCGCGGAGCTCGGCGGGGGCCCCGTTATCGAGTGCGACGTTTCGAACGACGCGTCGCTGGCGGCGATGCGCGAAACGCTCGCCGGCGGATTCGGCGCCATCGACGTCCTGGTTCATTCGATTGCTTTTGCGAACAAGGAAGACTTGGCCGGTAAGGTTTTCGATACGTCGCGGCCCGGCTTCGCGCTGGCGCTCGACGTCTCGGCTTACTCGCTCATCGCGCTGGTGAGTGCGCTTCGCGAGTCCTTCAGCGATGGCGCGTCGATCATGGCGCTTACCTACCTCGGGGCAACTCAGATCGTGCCGAACTACAACTTGATGGGCATTGCCAAGGCAGCTCTCGAGTCGACGATGCGCTACCTTTCCTTCGACCTCGGCGACCGCGGCATCCGCGTCAACGCGATCTCCGCCGGCCCGATCAAAACCGCGAGCATGCGTCAAGTGGGCGGCGCGACGCGTATGCTCGACGTCGTGCCGAAGGTCGCCCCGCTACGGCGAAACGTCACACCGGAAGACGTTGGAAACGTGGCCGTGTTTCTCGCCTCCGACTTAGCGAGCGCAGTGACTGCCGACGTTCACTTCGTCGATGCCGGATACCACGCAATGGGGATGTATCCGCCGTCCTTTGATTAAGAAAATCCTGATCGCGAATCGCGGCGAGATCGCGGTTCGGGTCATTCGCACCGTTCGCGAAATGGGAATCGCCTCGGTCGCAGTCTACTCCGATGCCGACCGCACCGCGCTTCACGTCGAGCTCGCGGACGAAGCGTATCGGATCGGCCCCGCCACTCCCGCTCAGAGCTACCTCGACGCGGAGAGGCTGATCGAGTGCGCCCAGCGTGCGGGAGCCGATGCGGTACATCCCGGTTACGGATTCCTCGCGGAGAACGCCGACTTCGCTCGCCGCGTCATTGCGGCGGGCCTGACCTGGATCGGACCGCATCCCGATGCCATCGACGCCATGGGCGACAAGCTGCGCGCGCGGCGCGCCATGCAAGCCGCCGGGGTGCCCTTCGTGCCTGGCGCGACGGTTGCGTTACGCGACGCCGCCGCGGCGCGCGAGGCCGCGAAAGAGTACGGACTTCCGATCGCGCTCAAAGCCGCGGCCGGCGGAGGCGGAAAAGGACTTAAGGTCGCGCACGCCTTCGACGAGATAGATACCGCGTTCGAAACGGCGCGGCGTGAGGCCGAAGCATACTTTAAGAGCGGCACGATCTATGCCGAGCGATATCTCGATAATCCCAAGCACGTCGAGCTGCAGATTCTCGCCGACAAACACGGTAACGTCGTCCACGCCGGCGAGCGCGACTGCTCGCTCCAGCGAAGGCATCAGAAGCTTTGGGAAGAGGCGCCCGCCGCTATTTCGCCGCGGGTACGGGCCGCGATGCGCGAGGCGGGCGTCCGGGCCGCAAAAGCGATCGGATACGACTCGGCCGGTACGATCGAATGTCTGGTCTCGGGCGACGAGTTCTATTTTCTCGAGATGAACACGCGCATTCAAGTCGAGCATACCGTTACCGAGATGATTACCGGATTCGATCTCGTACGTGAACAAGTTCGCGCCGCCGCCGGAGAGCCGCTCGGCTACGCGCAAGACGACGTCGAGTTTCGCGGATTTGCAATCGAAGCACGCGTCAACGCGGAGGATCCGACGCAGAACTTTCGCCCCGCTCCCGGAACGATCGCCGCATACCGCGAACCGGCCGGACCGGGCGTTCGCGTCGACTCCGCCGCATATGCCGGATGGACGATCCCGGCCGAGTACGACTCGCTCGTCGCCAAACTCGTGGTTTGGGCACCCACGCGGGAACGCGCGATTGCGCGTTTGCGCCGCGCGATCGGCGAGTACGTCGTCGAAGGCATCCCGACGACGCTGCCGCTCGCCCGCGCGCTCTGCGATCATCCTCGCGTTCTCGATGCCACCTACGGGACCGCAACGCTCGAAGCGTTCGCGAGCACCTGGCACCCCTCCGACGGCGCGTCACGGTCGCCGCGAACCGCCCCGTCCCCTAAAGCGCCGGCCACGGCGCGCCGGCTCGCACCGCGGCTGACGTCGCTGCAGCGACGAGCCGCAAACGCGAGCGGAAGCAGCGTGGTGGCACCGATGCACGGACTCATCGTCGAGATTCGAGTAAAGCCGGGCGATCGAGTAGCCGAAGGGCAGGTCGTGGCGGTGATCGAGGCCATGAAGATGATGAACGAAATCCGCGCATCCCGTAAGGGCACGGTTGCGGCGGTCCACGTCGAGGCCGGCTCGAACGTCGAGAACGGATCGCCGCTCGCAACCCTAGAAAAGGCGTAGCATGCGATTAATGCACCTTTCGGCACTCGTCTGTACCGCCGTTCTGTTGTTAGGTGCGGCGCCTACGGCAAGCCCGGCACCGTCAGGTTCGCCGACGGAGATCGCGCGCAGCCGCCTCGATACAATGCTCCGCACCGGCCATGCTGACGCGGCCTGGTTTGCGGATAGCTTTCTCGCGCAAGTTACGATCGACCAAGTAAACACGGTCCTCGCGTCGTTGACGACCGCCCTAGGTGCCTATCAAAGCATCGAATACACGCCCGAGAAGTTCGTCGCTCACTTTGCGCGCGGCACCGACGACGTACAGATACATCTCGATGCACAGAACAAAATCGACGGACTGCTCTTCAAGCCGCCCGTCGTGACGGCGACCTCGCTCGACGACGCGTTTCGATCGCTGCGAAAGTTACAAGGTACGCTCGCGTACGTCGTCGTCGAAAGGGGCCGCACGAACGTTGCGGCCCTCAACGCATCCGAACCGCTCGCGGTCGGATCGGCGTTCAAGCTTGCCGTGCTCAACGGACTTGTCGATCGCATTCGACGCAACGAGCGCCGATGGAGCGATGTCGTAAGTCTCCAGGAAGGCTGGAAGAGCTTGCCCAGCGGCGTCCTCCAGAGTTGGCCGGCGAGGACGCCGCTGACGATTGCAACGTACGCCGCTGAGATGATCTCGATCAGCGACAACACCGCGGCCGATGCGCTGGCGCACATCACGGGACGCGCGGCGATCGCGCCGTATGCCGCAGACAACTTTCCATTTCTCACCACTCGCGAGGTCTTTACGCTGAAATCGTCCGCGAACGCGAAGCTGCGCTCGGCGTACTTGGCTGCTGCAACGCCCGCTGCCCGCGCGACCGTTCTTCGGCGCGTCGACGCACTGCCGCTACCGGCAATCGCTGAGCTTTCCTTCACGGCGCCCGATCCCGAGATCGAATGGCACTTTAGCGTCAGCGAACTCTGCCGCTTAATGAATCGAGTTGCTGCCCTTCCTCTGATGTCCATCAATCCTGGTGTCGCGGAAAAGGGCGTCTTCCGCAGTGTCGCGTATAAGGGCGGCTCCGACACCGGTATCATTAACATGACGACGATGGTCACGACCAAGCGCGGAACCCAGGTCTGCTTTTCCGCGACGCTCAACAACGCCGCGAAGGACATCGACGAGCAGGCGTTTGGGCTTGCGTATGCCACCGCACTACGCTACTTGGCAGGGCGCTAGGCGCCGTCGGGCGGGCGCTCCGCCGCGAGGCGGCGTAGTACCATATTGATGCCCCGCGACCTCAACGACTCCGGAATTCCGCTTCAACCAGTCTACGATCGCGACGAAAGCGCGCTCGATCTGGGCGAGCCGGGCTCGTTCCCGTACGGGCGCGGGATTCGCAAAGACATGTATCGCGGGCGGCTCTGGACGATGCGGCAATACGCCGGATTCGCGACCGCCGCCGAGTCGAACGCTCGATATCGTTACCTCCTCGACCGCGGCCAGACCGGCCTATCGGTGGCGTTCGATTTGCCGACGCAGCTCGGTTACGATTCCGACGCTCCCCAGGCGCGCGGCGAAGTCGGTAAGGTTGGAGTCGCGATCGACTCAATCGCGGACATGGAAACGCTTCTCGACCGCGTGCCGCTCGACCGGGTCACGGTCTCAATGACGATCAACGCGCCCGCGTCGATTCTGCTCGCGCTTTTGCTCGCCGTCGCGCGGCGTCGCGGCATTCCGTTCGACAAACTCGGCGGCACGGTGCAGAACGACGTGCTCAAAGAGTACGCTGCGCGCGGAACGTACATTTATCCGCCGAAACCGTCTATGCGGCTCGTAACGGACGTGATGTCGTACTGCGCACGCGAGGTGCCGCATTGGAACGCCATCTCGATCTCCGGCTACCACATTCGCGAAGCCGGATCGACCGCAGTTGAAGAGATCGCCTTTACGCTCTCGAACGGCAAGGCGTACCTGCGCGCGGCGCGCGATGCGGGCATCGCGCTTGACGAGGTCGCTCCGCGCATCTCCTTCTTCTGGAACGCGCACAACGATTTTTTCGAGGAGATCGCCAAGTTTCGAGCGGCGCGTTATCTGTGGGCGCAGATTACCCGCGACGAGTTCGGCTGCCGGGACCCCCGCTCGCAGATGCTGCGCTTCCACACTCAGACGGGCGGCTCCACGCTCACCGCTCAGGAACCCGAGAACAACGTGGTCCGCGTTACGCTTCAAGCGCTGGCCGCCGTGCTGGGCGGAACGCAATCGCTACACACCAACGGGAAGGACGAAGCGCTTGCGCTGCCCACTGCCGAGAGCGCCAAAACGGCCCTGCGCACGCAGCAGATCATCGGATACGAGTCGGGCGTGGCCGACGTCGTCGACCCGATGGCGGGCTCGTACTACGTGGAGACACTGACCGGCGAGCTCGCGGCGCGAGCGAAGGTCATCATCGAAGAGGTCGACGCGATGGGCGGGAGCATCGCCGCGATCGAGAGCGGCTGGATGCAGGCGCGCATCGCCGAATCCTCATATCTCGCGCAGCAGGCCGTCGAGCGCGGCGAACGCGTCGTCGTGGGGGTTAACCGGTTCGCGGAGCACGCGAGCGCGAGTGAGATACCGTTGCAACGGATTGACGATTGCGTCGAGCGCGAACAGGTGGAGCGGCTGCAGGCGTTCCGCGCCTCCCGAGATGCGGCGCGAGTCGGACGCAGCCTTGCGCGCGTGCGAGCGGCGGCCCAAGGCAGCGAGAACTTGATGCCGCACTTCGTCGACGCGGTCGACGCAGCCGTGACGCTCGGGGAGATCTGCGACGTGCTGCGCGAGGTTTTTGGGACGTACCGCTCCAAAGAAGTAGCGTAAACTGCAATGGAAATCGATCACGTCGCCATCGTCGTCAAGGACCTCGATGCCACCATCCGGCTGTACACGCGAACCCTCGGCTTCAAGGAAGTCTTTCGCGAAGTCGTTTACGATCAGGGCGTTGAGACGGTCGGACTGAAAGCGGGCGGGTCCTTCGTCGAACTGCTTCGGCCACTCGACGAGAACTCGGCAATCGCTCGGTACCGCGGCGACGCCGTGACGAAGCTGCACCACACTGCTTATCGCGTCGCGGACATCGAGGAAAAACTTGGCGAGCTCAAGGCCGCGGGCGTCGCACTGATCGACGAGCGGCCGCGGCGCGGCGCGCACGGCAGCCTCATCGCATTTCTTCACCCAAAGGCGACGGGCGGCGTACTCATCGAACTCTGCCAACGTTGAGCGTCGACCCTTCGACAGAGCTTGTCCTGAGTGAGCGCCGCGAGTCGAAGGGCTCAGGGTGACACGAACAGGTAGAGTACCGCAATTTGATCTCGGGAAAACTTGAACGGCGCCGCCGGGCGCTATTTTGGTCGGCTATCGCATCGGCAGCAATCCACCTTATCCTATTGACGCTGCTCTTCCACGCGATCGCGCGCATCTTCATTCCCAAAGGAGAAAAGGAGGTCGTTGCTCAGACGACCATCGTTACCATTAAGGCGGCCGCTAATAAGGCGCCGCAAGCCGCGGCGGCGCCGCATCGCCACGTTCGACGAATCCGTCAGCACCAGTCGCCGCCCGCGCAGGTACCCCGCCCCGAAATCGCGCGGATAACGACGCGCCCGGCGCCGCCGGAAGTGCCGCACCGTGCGCCCAGCGTCCCGTCACGGATCGAGCGCGACGAAGCCGGATACGCACATGAAGTCGCGCAGCTCAACGAACAAAACGATCCGCACGCAATTCCCACGATCGATCCGGCATCGCGCGAATCGTATAGCAAGACATATGCGTTCGACATCCCGTCGTCGATGCGCGGCGAAGAGCACGGCAACGGCATCATTACGCCGGTACAGAGCTGGCACGAGAACGGACTCGATTGCTACTACGGACGCTACGAATACACATATCCCGACGGCGCGAACGAGAGCGCCAACATTCTGTGGCCGTTCTGTTTCAATCCAGGCGCCGATCCGTTCAAACTACCGCCGCACCCAATTCCATTCCCACTGCCCCTGCTGGGATTCAAGCTTCCGCGGGACGCGCAGATGCCGCCGATCGAAAAGTCCGTCTATCAGCAATGGGCGACGGAGACCGGCGCGACGTCAGCGCCGTAGGAGCGGCGTCTGACCGAGGCCGTTTAACACGAACTGCACGGCGAGCGCGGCGAGAATGATCCCGAGCAAACGCGTGACGACGTGGATTCCGGTTTTGCCGATGAAGCCCAGCAGAAACGAGGAGCCGCGCATGCACAGCCACGTGACGGCGAGCGCAACGGCGTAGGCGACGGTGACGACGATCAAACTCAGCCGGTCGCCGCGCGAGATATTCACGAGAAGGAGCACCGTCGCGAGCGTGCCCGGGCCGGCGATCATCGGGACGGCGAGCGGGAAGACCGCCGGGTTCTCGTTGGCGGCCGCCTCGCGTTCCTCGTCTTCGGTACGCTTCGCCCGCGTCGGACGCGCAAAAAGCATGTCGATGGCGATCAAAAAGAGCAAGATGCCGCCGGCGATCGTGAAGGCCGGCAAGGTGACGCCCAAATAATCGAGCAGCACGCGGCCGACGACGCCCATGAAGAGCATGATGCCGGCCGCGACGATCACCGCCTCATTCACGACCGCGTTGCGACGCTCGGGCGACATGCGCGCGGTCGCGGCGAGCGTCATTGGAATCATGCCGATCGGATCGATGATCGTGAATGCGGTTGCGAATGCCGTCGCGACGAATCGAGCGTCCATGGTGCGCCCAAAGGGTATCCCCTCGTGAAGGCCAACGTCAAGGGCTCGAAGTGAACGCCGTCAACATCGAGGATCTGCGGCGGCTCGCGCGGCGCCGGCTCCCGCGCGTAGTTTTCGACTATATCGACGGCGGGGCGGACGGCGAGACGACGCTTCGAGAGAACTGCGCGGCATTCGAACGACTCCGGTTTCGTCCGCGCAACGCCGTCGCCAACGCTCCGTGCGATCTGCGCACGACCGTGCTCGGCACGACGATCGACCTTCCGTTCATCCTTGCGCCGGTCGGAAGCAGCCGGCTCTTTTTCCCGCGGGGCGAGTGCGCCGCGGCCGCAGCCGCGGGCGCGGCTGGAACCGGCTACATCTTGTCGACGCTCGCGGGCTGCCGGCTCGAGGACGTGCGGGCTTCCTCGCCGGGGCCGCTTTGGTATCAACTGTATCTCGTTGCGGGACGCGAGGTCGCGTCCGCGGCAATCGCTCGCGCACGCGCTGCGGGCTTCACCGCGCTCGTCCCAACGATCGACACCGCGGTCGCGGGCCAACGCGAACGCGACCTTCGCAACGGCGCCAAGGAGCTCACCGGCTCAAACTTCGCGGCGAAGATTCCGTTTGCACCGCAAATTGTCGCACGCCCGCGATGGCTCTTCGACTTCTTGCGCGACGGCGGCATGATGAAGTTTCCAAACGTGATTCTGCCGTCGACCGGTGCGATGGGTTACGCCGACGTCGCGGCCGCACTCGAACACTCGACGGTGACGTGGGAAGATCTCGCTTGGATCCGCGAGCTCTGGAGCGGACCGATCGTGGTTAAAGGCGTGCTCACCGGTGAGGACGCGCGCCGCGCTATCGACGCAGGCGCACAGGCGATCGTCGTCTCCAATCATGGCGGGCGACAACTCGACGGCGTCGCCGCAACGATCGACGCACTTCCCGAAGTAGTCTCCGCCGCCGGCGGGCGCGCGGAGGTCTACCTCGATAGCGGTGTGCGGCGCGGATCCGACGTCGTCAAGGCACTCTGTCTGGGCGCCCGCGCGGTGCTCGTCGGGCGCGCGTACGCATACGGGCTTGCCGCAGGCGGCGGTGCGGGCGTCACGCGAGCAATCGAGATCCTGCGCGACGGCGTCGTGCGAACGATGCGATTACTCGGATGCCACGCGACGAGCGAGCTCGACCGCTCCTATCTTGAATCGTAGATGAAGCTCTACGTGCGCGGACGCCTGCCGCGCAACGGCGTTGCAGTGATCGGCAGCCGCACGCCGCCGGAAGAAGCGGTACGGTTTGCATACGATCTCGCCTACGCGCTCGGCGAGCCGGTCATCGCCGGACTCGCGCCTGGAATCGACGCCGCGGCGCATCGCGGAGCGATCGCCGCCGGAACTCCAACCGCTGCGTTCGTCGGTTACGGCTTCGGCTGCACCGATCCGCCCGAGCACGCGCAACTCGAGGCGCAGATCGTCGCGTGCGGCGGCGCGGTCGCAACGCTGTTGCCCCCGGGTACGCACATTAGCGAAGAAACGCGCAACGCGCGCGACCGGCTGCAAGCCGAACACGCTCGCGCCGTCGTGCTCGTCTGCAGCGAGAGCGGCGGCGGCGCGATGTATACGATGAGCTTCGCGCGCGAACTCGGCCGGCCGCGCTTTGCCGTGGATCCTCCGCGGACGATGCGCGCCGCGGCGGAGTGGGCCGGCAACATCCTATGCATAAAGGACGGTGCGACGCCGCTCCCGTTCGACGTCGGCGGCGCGGTCGCCACGCTGCGCGTTACTTGATATGGGGCCGATGGAACCGCGACGTGGCTGGGTATACGGTACTAATCGGCCCTTCATCTCATCTTCTCGGCCGCAGCGCCTCTGAAAGCAAGAGGGGCGGCGGCTGCCCGAGCCAGGGCACGAAAGTTCAGCCCTGGCGGGGAAGCGGAAGAAGGTGACGAAGGTACCTCGGGACCCGGGGTATCCCCGGCCACACTCCAGCTACTGCTTAAGGAGATTCCACCTATGCGATTGATTTCGTCAGCACTGTGTACGACAGTCGCTGTGGCGTTACTCGCGGGCTGCTCCGGCAACATGTCTCAGACGACGCCGTCTGTGTCGGGCAGCACGGGACAAACGCAATCTCGATACGAGCACGGGAAGTTCATTCCTCACTGGTCGTATCCCGCCTCGGTCGTTCCGCACCTGGGCGCACCGCCCCGGTTCCGGGAAGTCCTGCAGCGCTTCGCCAAGAAGCACGGCAACAATGGCGGTATCTACGCCAGCGAGTTCTATGGATCTTCGATCTACGGCTACCAGCACGTCAACACGGGCAACAACCCGCCGATGTGCAGTGTGGGACCTGTCTCCTATGTGAACGGCCAGAACACGGACGGTAAGGGCAACCTCATCGATCCCGACGGCGGCACCCGCTCGGTCATCGTCTTCAGCGGTCCGGGTATGTGCGGCTCCGAAGCCGGCTCGTTCTCCGATGGATACGGCCAGCCGTCCGACGCAGCATCTGCGGATGCAGTGAACGGCACGATCGCCGTCGGTAACATCTTCGACACCAGCGGCGCGGGCAGCATCTCGGTCTGCACGCTCGCCAGCGGTTGCACCGCGAACCTCACCAACCCGAACATGTACGAAGTCGCGGGCGTCGCGATGGACAACAGCGGGAACTGCTGGGCTTCGGCAACCAACTCGGGCGGCACCGCCACGCTTACCTACTTCGCCGGCTGCACCGGCTCTGGACAAGCCACAACGGGCTACGTCAACACGTACTACGGCGGACTCGACATTGACAGGAACGGCAACCTGGTCGCGATCAGCGCCTTCGACAGCAATGTCTACGTCTATTCGGGTTGCAACCCGGCTTGCACGCTCGTCGGCGGCCCCTTCGCTCTTCATGGCGAAGCGGTCTTCGGCCACCTGAACAAGCAATCGATGACCCTCTGCACCGGCGACTTCGTCAACGGTGAGATGGACGTCGCGTACTACAGCCCGAGCGCGGTAACGTACTGGTACAGCTTCAACAACGGCCTGAGCTCAAGCCTTGAGCCGGAAGGCTGCTCGTACAACCCGCGTTCCACTCAGTAAAAGCAACAAACCCAGCGTCTAAAAAACGCTAAACAAAGAGGGCGACCGGTTCACCGGCCGCCCTCTTAAGTTTTATAGATCCGGTGCCAGGCCCACCTCGATCGAGGTTTCGAAGGTGCGGCGCCACGGAAGCCCGGTTTTCATCGCGGCGATGTGATAGCCGGGATCGAGCTGCGGAAGTATCGTAAGCGCGTAGCTCCACAGCAGCTCGTCGTCGCGTTGAGCGATCGCTGCAGCAACT
>DATASC010000158.1:0-8117 GCA_036269355.1 Candidatus Cybelea sp.
CCTCGATCGCGTCGCCGAGGGGAACGAAGACTGGATCGCGCTGCTGGGCCGTTTCTACGGTCCGTTCGAAAGCGAACTCGTAGCGGCCGAAAAGAAGCTGCCGCGCCTCGAGCTGCGCGACGAGCCGACCGACGAGATCTGCCCGACGTGCGGACGTCCAATGGTGATCAAGCACGGCCGCTTCGGGAAGTTCATCTCGTGCAGCGGCTATCCCGAGTGCAAGACGACGAAGCCCATCGTTAAGGAGACCGGAGCCGCTTGCCCGCGATGCGGCGGCGCGATCGTCGAACGCCGGTCCAAAAAGGGACGCGTATTCTATGGCTGCGCCAACTACCCGAAATGCGATTTCATATCTTGGGACGCAGTCGTCCCGGAACGCTGCCCCGTCTGCGGCTCGCACGTCCTCGCCAAGGCGCGCCGCGGCGGCAACGTGCAGCTTCAGTGCGCCGCCGACAAAACGCACGACGTCGCTTCACTCGCGCCCGCAGCCTCTTCCTAAGTGAGCGTTTCCCTTGCTAAGGAAGTTTGAATATGGAGCGACTGACGGTAATCGGCGGCGGACTTGCGGGGTGCGAGGCGGCATGGCAGGCCGCGCATTGCGGCGTCGAGGTCGATCTTTACGAGATGCGGCCGCGCCGAAGCGGCCCCGCGCATAAGACCGGCGACCTCGCCGAGCTCGTCTGCAGCAACTCGTTTCGCGGCGCCGCGCTCGAAAACGCGGTAGGTTTGCTAAAGGAAGAGCTCGCGCGCCTCGGCTCGATCATCATTACTTCAGCTCGGGAGGCGGCCGTGCCCGCGGGCGGCGCGCTCGCAGTCGACCGGGCGCAGTTCTCGGCGCTGATCGAGTCGCGCATCGCCGCCGAACCGCGGATCGCGCTTCACCGCGACGAGATCCAGGGCGTTCCGCTCGACCGCCCGGCGATCGTTGCCTGCGGACCGCTCCCCGGCGACGAGTTCTTAACGAGTCTCGACGCGGTGATCGGGAAGCGACTGCACTACTTCGATGCGGCGTCGCCGATCGTCGCAGCGGACTCGATCGACGAAGAGCCGATGTACCGGAAATCGCGCTACGATAAAGGCGAGGGCGAAGACTACCTCAACATCCCGCTGAATCGCGACCAGTATCTTCAGCTCGTCGCGGATCTGCGGACGCTGGAACGCCATCCTGCAAAGGATTTCGAAGAAACGCGATACTTCGAGGGGTGCCTGCCGATCGAGGAAATGGCCGACCGCGGCGACGACGTCTTGCGATTCGGCCCGCTTAAACCGGTTGGGTTGCGCGATCCGCGGACGGGCCGGACCCCACACGCGGTGGTGCAGCTGCGTAAGGAGAATCGCGGAGGCACCGCTTACAACCTCGTCGGCTTCCAAACGCGGCTCGCGTGGCCGGCCCAGCGCGACGCCTTCGGTAAACTCCCGGGATTGCGCGAGGCGGAATGGCTGCGGCTTGGCGTCATGCACCGGAACACGTTCATCGACGCCCCGCGCCTGCTCGAGCCGAGCCTGCGGCTCCGTGGAACGAACTCGCTCTATTTCGCCGGGCAAATCACCGGCGCCGAAGGATACGTCGAAGCCGCGGCTTGCGGCGCGATGGCGGGCATTCACGCAGCTCGCGCGATGCTCGGGATGCCGCCGGTCGAGTTTCCCCGAGAGAGCGCCTTCGGCGCCGTGGTCGCGCACTTGCAGAACCGCGCGACGCCCGATTTTCAGCCGTCGAACGTCACCTGGGGCGCCTTCGACTCCACTCAGCCCTTCGACTGCGGCGCTGCGCGCCGCGCTCAGGATGACGGCGGCGAAGGCAAACGCTTGGGGAAGCGGGAGCGGCGGCGGATACTTGCCGAGCGCGCGCTCGCAGCGATCGACGCCTTTGCCGCTGAAACCCTCTACGCGCCTGCCGGGTACTCCAGCTAGTGTTGAAATCAACGACGATTCTGGCGGTTCGCCGCGACGGAAAGCTGGCGATCGCGGGCGACGGGCAGGTTACGCTCGATAAGACGATCGTGAAGCACGGCGCGCGCAAAGTGCGAAAGGTATGCGGCGGCAAGGTGATCGCCGGCTTCGCCGGCTCGGCTGCCGACGGGATCACGCTGCTCGAGAAGTTCGAGGCGAAGTTCGGCGAGTTCAAAGACCTGCGGCGCGCGGCCGTCGAGCTGGCAAAGGATTGGCGTCAGGATCGCGTTCTGCGACGTCTCGAGGCGCTGATGATCGTCGGAAACGGCGAGCATCTCTTTCTGCTCTCGGGAACCGGAGACGTGATCGAGCCCGACGAGGGGATCGCCGCTATCGGAAGCGGCGGCGCATACGCGCAGGCGGCCGCGGCGGCGCTGCTTCGCAATACCCAACTCGACGCCGCGGAGATCGCGCGCAAGGGCCTGGAGATCGCCTCTGAAATTTGCATCTATACCAACGGCGACATCACCGTGGAAGGTCTCCCGTGACGGCGGCGTTGTCGACGAGCCTCGACCCGGCGCAGCTTACGCCGCGCCAGATCGTCGAAGAGCTCGATAAGTATATTGTCGGACAGGGAAAGGCGAAGCGTGCGGTGGCGATCGCGCTGCGCAACCGGTACCGCCGCGCGCAGGCGCGCGAGGATCTGCGCGAAGAGATCACACCGAAGAACATCTTGATGATCGGGCCGACCGGCGTCGGCAAGACCGAGATCGCGCGGCGTTTGGCGGCACTCGTCGGCGCGCCGTTCGTCAAGGTCGAGGCGACGAAGTATACCGAAGTCGGTTACGTCGGCCGCGACGTCGAATCGATGGTCCGCGATCTGGTCGAAGCCTCGATCCGCACGGTGACCAACGAGCGCCGCGAGGAGGTTCGCGAGCTCGCCGTGCGCCACGCGGTCGAGCGCGTCATCGACGTGCTTCATCCTGAGACGCGTCCACCGTCGGCACAGGGTCAGGGAAACTCCTTAGGCGCCGCGCTCGGTTCCATCTTCGGAACGGGCTACGCCGGCCAACAGCAAGCGCAGTCGAATCCTTCGCCATCGGTCTCGGCAGATGCTCAGCGCGTGCGCGAGCAGACTCGCGGCGAGATCGAGCGCGGCTTTTACGACGTGCGTTTGATTGAAATAGAAGTGGAAGAAGCGCCGAGCCTGCCGATCGGCGTGATCGGCGGAGGCGTCGATCAGGGCGGCGACATCGGCGAGATGCTCGGCGGAATCTTGCCGAAGCGGCGCACGAAGAAACGGGTGACGGTAGCGGAGGCGCGGCGCATCTTCGAACAAGAAGAGGCTGCGAAGCTCATCGACATGGACGCGGTGAAGCGCGAAGCGCTGCGACGCGCCGGCGAGGACGGGATCATCTTCATCGACGAGATCGACAAGGTCGCGGGATCGAGTCAGCAACGCGGCGGTCCCGACGTTTCGCGCGAGGGCGTGCAACGCGATATCCTGCCCATCGTCGAGGGTTCGACGGTCAATACGAAGCACGGTTCGATCAAGACCGACCACGTGCTCTTCATCGCGGCGGGGGCGTTCCACATCAGCAAGCCTTCGGATCTCATTCCGGAGCTGCAAGGGCGTCTGCCGATTCGCGTCGAGCTCGACTCGCTCACGGCCGAGGACTTCAAAACGATTCTCACGCAACCGAAGAATGCGCTCGTCGAGCAGTACAAGGCATTGCTCGCAACGGACGGTGTAACGCTTGACTTCGCGCCGGAAGCAATCGAGCAACTGGCAACCTTTGCGATGCAGGTCAACGAGCAAACCGAGAATATCGGCGCCCGCCGGCTGCACACGGTGCTGGAACGCGTGCTCGAAGACGTGAGCTTCGCCGCTCCCGAAACGACCGGACGCGTCACCATCGACGGCGATTACGTTCGCGCGCGCCTGGCCGACGTCGTTGCGAACGCCGACCTGTCGGGGTACATTCTTTAAGGAAATTCCCATAGGCTCAGGCAGGGTCCGGAAGCTCGGAAGAGGATGTTTTAAAGCATGAAACGGTCGATAGGCGCTCTCATCATTCTTTGTTCCGCGGGGATGCTCGCGGCGTGTAATAGCGGGGTCGGCGGCCCATCGCCCGGGCCGACTGGGGGGCCGAGTGGCAACTGCGGCGGACCGCCGAATCAAATGGAGGTTCTCTTTCCGAGGCCCAATCAGAAGAAAGTTTCGACGGGGCTCGGGAACGTGTACGTCTCGACGAAGGGCGCGCTGCCGCCGAGCAATCAGTTCGATTTCTTCCTCGCGCAATCGAACGGCACGTCGACCTTCACCGGAAACTTCGCGCCGATCAACGCGTCGCAGCTCCCGCCAAAGAGCGCAAAGCCGACGTATTCGAATCCAAGCTACTACGCGAGCGCGATTGCAGGTCCGTACGGAACTCAGCCCTTCCTGAGCCCCGGCCAAGACGTGACGCTGCTTTGGAACGACGGTGGGAGAAACTGCACGCCTCATACTGAGGTCTCGTCGTTCCAGACGCAGGGCTCTCTCTAAAGAAGAGTGGCGGGCGGCTATTGGGCCGAATAGCCGCCCCCGATGCCTTACACCCGGCAAATACTTTCCGAAGGCCACCCCACGCTTCGTAAGGTGGCCAGGCGCGTTGATCCGAGAGAAATCAAAGAGCCGCTCTTTCAGCAGCTGATCGACGACATGTTCGAGACCATGTACGCCGCACCCGGCGTCGGTCTGGCGGCGCCGCAGGTCAACGTCTCGAAGCGCATCTTCGTCATGGACGTTCACGACGACGAGCACGAGCCGGCCGTCGTCATCAATCCGCGGCTCGAGCGGCTCGGCGACGAGATAGAACTGCGCGAGGGCTGTCTCTCGGTTCCCGGCATGGTCGGGGAGATCGTTCGATCCGAGCGCGCAGCTGTGTCCGGTTTGGATCGCGAGGGAAACAAGATTCGCATCGAAGGCGACGGGTTGCTCGCGCAGTGCATGCAACACGAGGTCGACCATCTCGACGGCAAGCTCTACATCGATCGCGCGAAAAACGTTCGGCCTGCGGTAAGCGACGAGGAGAAAGAAACAGCGGAGGCGTGAAGAGCCTCTTCTTCGGTACGAGCAGCTTCGCAGTGCCGAGCCTGCGCATCATCGCGGAGCGCACGCAACTCGCGGGCGTGGTCACGCAGCCCGATCGCCCGGCCGGGCGGGGCCACCGGCTGCGTCCCACTCCGGTAAAGTCGGTCGCGCTCGAACTCGGGCTGCAGGTGTACGAGCCTCCGAGCCTGCGCGAGTTCGCGCGCGCATTGCACGGCGAGGCGTTCGACCTCTTCGTTCTCGCGTCGTACGGCCGGATTCTTCCCCAGACGCTGCTCGAACTGCCGCGTCTTGGAGCGCTCAACGTTCATCCGTCGCTGCTCCCTAAGTATCGCGGCGCCACGCCCATTCAAACCGCGTTGCTCGACGGTGAGCGGGAGACCGGCGTGAGCATCATGCTGATGGACGCCGGACTCGATACCGGCGACGTCGTGCTGCAAGAGCGCGTGGCGATCGAGCCGGGAGAGACGTATGGCGAACTGCACGACCGCCTCGCGATGCTCGGCGCCGCTCTGCTCGGCAGGGCGATCGATATCGCACGGCGAGGCGAGCTCCCGCGCGAACGTCAGGCCGGCGAAGCAAGCTTGACGCGTCCGCTCGTCAAGGAGGATTTCGCGATTGACTTGAGCTGGCCGCCGGAGCGGATCGTCAACGCCGTGCGCGCCTTTTCACCGCAGCCGGCGGCTCGGGCAACCGTTCACGGCGAGAGCGTAAAAATTTTGCGCGCGCACGTTAACCGCAGCGGGCTGCTGGAGATCGACGAGCTGATCGCGCCGAATCGCGGACGGATGTCCGGCGAAGAGTATCTTCGCCGCCGGGAGAGCGAATGAACGCGCGCGAGCTCGCGCTCTCGGTGGTGCGCGACGTCTTCCCGGCGCCCGATTCGCACGCGATCGAACGCGGCGCGCAGGCCGCCTTCGATTACCGCGCCCGCCGGTCGCAACTCGACGAGCGCGATCGCGCATTTGCCGCGGAACTTGCCTACGGAGCCATCAAGATGCGGCGCGCGCTCGACTGGCAGCTTCAGCCGTTTCTCTCGGCACGGGTGCCGCCGGCCATTCACGAGATTCTCCGCCTTGCGGCCTACGAGCTGATCTTCACCCGTGCGGACGTCCACGCGACCGTCTTTGAGTTCGTCAATCTCGCGAAAAAATTCGGCCATCGCGGATTGGGCAATCTCGTCAATGCCGTTCTGCGCTCGATGCTCCGCGCCGGCCCCGCGACGGCGCGGCCCGAATCGTTCGAGAGCGAGGACGAGTATCTCGCGACGCGGTTCTCGCTTCCGACGTGGCTCGTTCGCCAATGGCGCGAGGTGTTCGAAGCGCAGCTCGAGCACGTCTGTGCCGCGGTAAACGCGCCGCCGCGTTCCGCGATCGTGGTGAACGCGCTCGCGAGCAGCCGCGAAGAGATTGCCGAACGGTTGCGCCTCGACGGAATCGAGACGGCGCCCTCGTCCGTTGTGGAAGAAGCGCTCTTGATCGAGCGCGGTCCGGTAACGCGCGCGCACGGCGACGGGCGCTGGTGGCCACAGTCGGAAAGCTCGGCAATGGCGGTGGACGTGCTCGGACCTCAGCCCGAAGAGGCGATTCTCGACGTTTGCAGCGGGCGCGGAAACAAGGCCTTGCAGATCGGCGCGCGGCTGCGCGGACGCGGCGAGCTCTGCTGCATCGAGCGCGACGAACGCAAGGTCGAGGTCCTCGCGCGGCGGCTCGAAGAGGCCGAAATGGTCGCGGCGCTGGTCACCGGCGACGCGAGTGCCGAGATCCTTCCCGCGGAGCGTCGCTTCGATCGCGTCCTGCTCGACGCGCCCTGTTCGGGAATCGGCGTCGTGGGACGCCATCCCGAGGCGCGGTGGAAGAAGCACGGCACCGATGGCGAACGCCTGGCGCTGACGCAGCGGGCCTTGCTCGAACGGGCAGCGCGTCACGTTTACCCGGGCGGTGCGCTCGTCTATGCGGTTTGTTCGACGGACCCACGCGAAACGAATGAAGTGATCGACTGGTTTCTGGCGCGGCAAAACTTCGAGCGCGGTCTGATTCCGGCACAATACGCTTCATTCATGACCAGCGGGGGCGACGTGCTCGTGCCGCCGGGCTTAGAGGGACGAGACGGTTTCTATATCGCGAGAATAGAGCGGCGGCCGTGAGCTTCTTCGCCAAGCTCGAACAGTTCTGTGCGAGCTTGATCGAGCGTACGTTTGCGAAGACTTTTCCCAGCGATCTCGAGCCGGCTCAGATTGCGCGGAAGCTCGTCTCGACGATGGAAGCGCAGACGCGCGACGACGACGGGCGGCTGCACGCGCCAGGAAGCTATGCCGTCTACGTCAGCCCTGCGGACTTCGAGCGGCTCGACGAGCACCGGCAATATCTCGAACGCGCGTGGGCCGACGTGTTGAAGAATCTCGCGGCAAGGGTCGGCGTGACGTTCGAAGAGGGTAAGGCGCGCGTAACGATGTCGTCGCGGGAGAGCGTGCCGACGGGCGCCGTTGAGATCGGCGTCGCCGAACGGGGAGAACCCGCATTTTTGCCCTTGCGGCTGCGCACGCTCGAAGGCGTTCCGCCGGATGGACTCTACGCACTGCGGCGCACCGCACGCATCGGACGAAGCGAGGAGAGCGAGATCGTACTGCTCGATCCCAGCGTCTCTCGCGCGCACGCCGTCGTGGAGGTCGCCGGCGCAGAAGCGCTCGTGCGCGACCTCGGTTCGACGAACGGCACGTTTCTCAATGGACGGCGGGTCGAGAGCGGGCGGCTGCGCGAGGGCGACGAGCTGCGTTTCGGCAACACGCGCATGCGGGTCGAGCGGGCGTGATCGTCGCGGCGAGCGTGGAGTTCGTCCGCGACATGCGCATCGGCACGATCGAGATCACCGTCGCGCTCGCGCTCGTCGCGGCATTCGCGGCGCGCCCGCGCATTCGCACGGCGGAAGACGTCGGCGCGCTGATGCCGATACGCGTGGACCTGCAGGTCGTCGAGCGCGGATCGGCGCGCGTGGTACAACTGCGCACGCCGTTCGAACTCGGGCGCAGCCGCGAAGCCGAAGTGTTTTTACGCGATCCCGAGGTGAGCAGGCGCCACGCGCGCTTCGAAGGGCAAAACGGCGTCGTCTACGTCGAAGACCTCAAAAGCAGCAACGG
>DATASC010000159.1:0-7994 GCA_036269355.1 Candidatus Cybelea sp.
CACGCGTGCGGTCGCGGCGAAGATGATCCTCCATCGTCCTGACGACCCGCTCGCGCGATGCCTCGGAGGCCATGTCGATGAAGTCTACGACGACGATGCCGCCGATGTCGCGAAGACGAACTTGGCGCGCGATTTCCTCGGCCGCTTCGATATTCGTCTTCAGGATCGTGTCTTCGAGATTTCGGCCGCCGGTAAACTTGCCCGAATTCACGTCGATGACCGTAAGCGCCTCGGTCGATTCGATGACGATCGATGCACCGGATGGGAGATTGATCTTCGGCCGCATCAGCTTCTGCAGCTCCTCTTCAATCTTGAAATCATCGAAGAGCGAGCGGCCGGAGTTATAGTATTCAATGCGCGCGATGTACTGCGGCCCCAGGAGCTGCAGTAAGTCGCGAACCTTGCGGTACTCTTCCTCGTCGTCGATCAAGACGCGATCGACGTCCGCAGTAATGAAGTCGCGCGCCGCCTTGTAGATGAGATTCATGTCCTTATGAAGCAGCGACGGCGACGCCGCGCGCTTGTAGGTCTCGAGAATCCCGTGCCACATGCGAATGAGCACGCCCAGATCGGCGATCAGTTCCGCTTCGCTCGCGTCGGCCGCAGCGGTCCTCACGACGGTCGCCATTCCCTCCGGCCGGATGCGCTTCATCACGCCTTTGAGGCGGTTGCGCTCGTCGGCCGATTCGATCTTGCGCGAAACACCCGAATATCTGCCGGTCGGCATCAAGATCAAATAACGGCCCGGCAAAGAGATGTTCGTCGAGATCCGCGCTCCTTTGAGGCCGCGGGGTTCCTTGACGATCTGCACGAGCACGTCGTCGCCGCGCTTGACCTTCTCGCTGATCGTAAAGCCGCTATGCCCCTGCGTGATCTCGACGTCGCCGATGTTCAGAGGCTGTTTGTTGATGTCGTCGACGTAGAGAAAGGCATTGCGCCCGAGCCCGATGTCGACGAAAGCCGCTCCCATGCCGGGGAGCACGTTCTGTACTTTTCCTTTGTAGATCGAGCCGATGACTTTCTCTTCGCGCTCGATGTAGAGTTCGGCTAACTCGCCGTCCTCGAGTATGGCGACCCGGTTTTCCCATGGGGCGCTCGAGATCAATATCTCGCTCGACAATTTGTCCTCAAATCAGTTCGAGCCGGCCGGTCGCCGCGCTATCCTCTCAGGGGCGCTTGCGGCGGCGCTTTCGCGCCGCGACGGCGAGCTCTGGAAAAATTTTACTTAAACCTCTGCCGACGGCCCTTCGTCAACGCGACGGGGCCGGCCGGCTCGGTCGCCCCTTCTGTTCCCGCTTAGGGCAGAAGGGGCCTGCGCACCGGCATCCGGCGTGCGCACGCCCGGTCTTCTAGGCGTTGCCCAGCACGTCGCGGTCGCGCTGCGAGTAGATATTCAGCAAGATGCCGACTGCCACGAAGTCGGTCAGCATGGCGGAGCCGCCGTACGACATGAAGGGCAGCGGTATTCCGGTGATCGGCATGACCCCGATCGTCATACCGAGGTTCACCAGGACGTGAAAGAAGAGCATCCCAACGAGCCCCGCCGCGAGCAGAAAGCCGAAGCGGTCGCGCGCGAAGAGCATCGTGCGGATGCCGCCGTAGAGCAATGCGGCGTAGAGGGCCAGAAGGAGCGTCGTTCCGGCGAATCCCCACTCTTCGGCCAGGACGGTGAAGATAAAGTCGCGCGAATGCTCCGGTACGAAGTTGAGCTGCGTCTGCGTGCCGTGATAGATCCCGCGTCCGAACCATTCGCCGTTACCGACCGCGATCTTCGACTGGTTCAAGTTGTACCCAGCTCCCTGCGGATCTGCTTTCGGATTGAGAAAGACGAAGAGCCGCGCGCGCTGGAAGGGCTTGAGCACCGCGTTTGTGCCGAGCGCTGCCGCGGCGACGACGAACACGCCGAGTATGTAAATGCCGAAATCGCCGAGTTTCGGGAGCGCGAAGAAAAGCTCGACTGTTAAGATCGCAAGCAAAACGAGCGACGTGCCGAGATCCGGCTGCTTCAGAATAAGCAGCGCAGGGAGCGCTACCGCCAAGAGCGGCTTGTAGATGTCTTGAAGGTTCTGATAGGTGCCGCGGCAGAGCACGGCCGCAAGAGCGATCGCGATGACGAGCTTCGCCGGCTCCGACGGCTGGAAAGTGCCGAGCGGTCCGAGCGAGATCCAGCGCTGGGCGCCCATCGCGCTATGACCGCCGCGCAGGATGAAGAGCAGCAAGAGCAAGTTGACGACGTAGAGTCCCGGCGCCCATCGCTGCCACGTTCGGTAATCGACGCGCGATATAACGAACATGGCGACGATGCCGAGCAGCAGATAGAGGGTCTGTTTCTGGAACTCGCCGGTCGCGGTCGGCGCATGCAAACCCGCCGAACGGATGCAGACGATACCACCGAACGCGACGAGCACGGCGGCGACGGCGATAAACCAGTTGAAGTTGCGCACGTAGCGCGCGGTATTGGCACGAAGCAAACCTGCCGCCATAGCAGCTACTCTTACGCGGACGAGGTCCGGCGGCTCCTCGTCCGCGCGGCTACTGGGCGGCGGCGGTAGCCGGCGCGGGAGCGGCCGCTTGCGACTTCTTGCGTTTGCGGCGCTTGCGCACGGGCGGCTTTGCCGGCGGCGCTTCGGCTTGCGCGGGAGCCGGCACTTCGGCTTGGGTGGACGGCGGCGCTGAGGCTTCGGCGGGTTTCGCCGCTCCGCTTCCGTTCGGACTCGGCCGATTGACTGCAAGAATCGGAATGTTCGCCAGCATAGCGAGCGTGCGGTCTTGCCGTTCGAAGCTTACGTCGATCTTCTCGCGATCGACTTCGACGTAGCGCGAGATGACGTCGACGAGGTCGCGCTTCATCGCGTCGATCATCTCCGGCGCGAGCTCGAGATGATCCGTCATGAGCACGAGCCGCAAGCGCTCTTTCGCCGTGGCGCTCGAGCCCTGCTGGCCGAAGAGCCGTTTCAAAAACTCGATCATCGGCGCTTCCCTCCGAGCATCGATCCGATCCGTTCGAAGAGCGAGACTTTTGCCGCCGGGGGCATCGGCGCTGCGACGTCTTCGCCGGCGAGCCGCGCCGCGATCGCGTGGTAGGCGGCCCCGGTCGGAGTAGCGGCGTTAAGCGCCAGCGGCTCGCCGCGATTCGTCGTCACGATGATCTCGGGCTCGTCGGCGATGACGCCGAGCAACGGCAGGCGCAGGATGGCGTTGACGTCCTCGACCGAGAGCATCTTGCCTTTTCGCACGAGCTGCGGACGCAGACGATTGATCACCAACTGCGGACGAAAACGGTTTCCGAGCAGTCCGACGACGCGGTCCACGTCGCGGACGGCGGCGACCTCGGGCGTGCAGACGACGATTGCCTCGTCCGCTCCAACGACGGCGTTCTTGAAACCGAGCTCGATGCCGGCGGGACTGTCGATCAGTACGTAGTCAAAACGCTCTCGGAGTTTGCCGATGAGGGCCTGCATCTTCGCGGTCTCGACCTCGTCCTTCTCGCGCGATTGCGCCGCAGCGAGCAGAAAGAGCCGCTCGGTGTGTTTATCGGGGACGAGCGCGTCGTCCACCTCGACCAGCTCGTCGAGCACGTCGAGAACGTGATGCTTGACGCGGCTCTCCAAACCCAGCACGATGTCGAGATTGCGCAAACCGACGTCGGCATCGACGAGCACGACGCTGGCGCCCCGCCGCGCCAATGCCGTTCCGAGATTTGCCGTTGTAGTCGTCTTTCCGACGCCGCCCTTGCCTGACGTGAGGACTATCGCACGACCCCGCTTTGCCATCGCTTCCTCGCCGGACTGGGAGTGCGCGCTTAGGCCGACGGCGTCATCGTTCTGCAACTGATGCAAAGCCTTACCCCGCTTTCAACGCGCCGATCAGACGCCCGAATAACGTTTGGTTCTCGAAATTAGTGAAGGGAACGAGTTCGCCTTCGAGCCGGCGTGCGATCTTCTCGTAGATAGCGCGCAGGCGATTCGCTTCGTTCAAGACGATCGGCTCCCCGCGATTGGTGGTATCGATGATTTCTTCGTCATCGGGCACGACGCCGAGCAACTCGACCGAGAGCACGTCGCAAACGTCCTCGACCGAGAGCATGTCCCCGCTGCGCACCATCTCGGGACGCAGGCGGTTGACGATCAGGCGGATCGGCTTCTTAGCCTCCGAAATTTTGCCGATGACGCGGTCCGCGTCGCGAATCGCGCTGACCTCCGGCGTCGTGACGACGATCGCCTCGGTCGCGCCGGCAACCGCATTGCGAAAACCGGTTTCAATTCCGGCCGGGCAGTCGATCAGCACGTAATCGGCGCCCTCCGCCGCGCTTTCGACGATGCCGGCAAACTGCTCCGCAGTGATTGCGTCTTTCTCGCGGGTCTGCGCGGCCGGCAGCACCGCGAGCGAATCGAAGCGCTTATCTTTGATCAGGGCCTGACGAAGCTGGCATCGTCCTTCCGCAACCTCTACGAGATCGAAGACGATGCGCTTCTCCAGACCCAGGACCAGATCGAGATTGCGCAAGCCGATGTCGGCGTCAACGAGGATGACGCGTCTTCCGCGCTTGGCTAAGGTCGCGCCGAGGTTCGCCGTGGTCGTCGTCTTTCCGACGCCGCCCTTACCCGAGGTGACGACGATCTTGCGCGCGGTCATGCGAGCGATGCTCCGGATGTTTTGAAATCGCCGAGCCGATCGAGCGCCACGATGGCAATCTGGCCGTCGCGTACGACCGCCGCCTCGGCCCGGGGGGCGTCGCGGCGGCCGGCCTCTTCCGCGGCGATAACGGTTGCGATTCGCAGCTGCGTTGCCGCGAGGTCGAGCGCGTAGATGCGTGCCTCGGCGTTCCCTTGTGCCCCGGCGTGCGCGGTTCCCGCGAGCCGACCGAAGACGAGGATGTCGCCGGTCGCTACGAGCTCGGCCCCGGGATTGACGTCTCCGACCACCACGATGTTGCCGTTGTGGTGCAGCGTCTGTCCGCCGCGCAGCGTCGCCGCGTGGTAGAGCGTCGTCGGTGCTGCGTCGACGAGGCGCAACTCGACCGGGCGCGCCGCTTCGACCGGATCGAAACGCGCGCGACGAACGCTTGCTTCGCCACGCTTTCGCCGTTGCGCGATGTCGTCGCGCGCGCCGGCGAAGTCGGCAACCAGCGAGCGCGCGGAATCCGACAGGCGTGAGTCGGCCTGCGCAAACTCCAGCGATTGCGCGCGCGCAAGCTCCTCGAGGCCGGAGGCGGTCCCGGAAAGTGCGCGGAGCTCGATGCCCGCCCCTTCGAGCACGCCGCGCAGGCGCGTCACGGCCATCTCCGACGGTGCGTTATCGCCGAAATTGGCAGTAGCGGAGACACCCCGATAAAAGCTCGGCTGCTCGGCCAAGCGAGCTTCCAGCTCCACGAGGGCCTCATCGAGGTCGACGCCGGAAAGCGTGACTTCGAGGCCGTCCAACGTCCCCCGTAAGAGTGTCACGCGGCGCTTTGCGAGAAGAATCCGTAGCATCCCCCTCGCCATCCACAAATGATTCGCAACTTCTTGGCGTTCTCCACATATAATACACAGAGAAGGAAGTCTAAAGTATGCTCCGCCGCACGATTCCGATCTTCGCGATTCTCTCGCTGCTCGTCGGTGCTACTCCAGTGCCCGCTCCGGCTATGTCGACGCAAGCCGAGATTGCCGCGGGACAAGCGGAGGACCAGCAGATCGTCGCCAGCAGCGTGATCGAGACCGATCCGCTGCTCAACGCATACGTCCAAGGCGTCGCGGGGAACCTCTGGAACCAGGTACAGCGCAAAGACGTCCCCTACTCGATCAAGATTATCAAAGATAGTCAGATTAACTCGTTCGCGACGATGGGCGGTTTCGTCTACGTGAACGAGGGCCTCGTCGACTTCGTTCAATCCGACGATGAGCTTGCGAGCGTCGTCGGACATGAAACGGGTCACATCGAGCGCCGCCACGTCATCACCACGAACTCCAAGGCGGAGATCCTTAATCTCCTCTTCGGAATCGCGTCGATCTTCTCGCCGATCATCTACGAGTTCGGCGGTCTCGCCGAAGCTGGGTTGATGGCAAAGATCGAGCGGGGCGACGAGCTCCAGGCCGACCGCTACGGCCTACAGCTCATGTCGCGCGCGGGCTACGATCCGGAGTCGATGGTCACGATGATGGCGCATCTGGGAGTCTTGCAAGACGAGCATAGCGACGCCGTCAGCAAGTATCTGGAAGACCATCCCGATCCATCGGCGCGCGTGGCGCACCTCATGGGCTATCCAGAGCTCGATCCCACGACCGTGACCCCCGCGCAGGAACTGGTTCAAGCGTCGAGCGACGAGGAACGCGCGCGTTACGATTTCGCCCGTCTGCGGCTCGACCAGGTCTTGGCGAAGGATCCGCAGAGTCCCGAAGCGCTGCTCGAGCTCGGACAATCGGAGCTGGCGCTCGGCCTACCCAACAAGAGCGAACAAACGCTTGCGGAAGCCGCGCAACTCGGCTCGTCAGCCACGCGCGCGACCGCGAACGAACGGATCGCGGCGCTGCGCAAGATGGAAGTTCAAGAAGTAAAGCTGACCCGAAGCGACCCACCGTCGAACCTGCAAGGCATAGTCCAAACGGCGCAGACGGCCCACGGACAGAACGCGGTCGAAATTCAAGCGCGCGAGTCGGAGGGGAAAGATCAGTTCAAGTCGGTGCAGAGCCGCATCGACACGCTGCAGTACGAGATTCCCGACCTTAGCCGCGTCAACATTCGGCGCGGTTCGCGCGTCGAGGCAATCGTGAAGAACTTGACGTCAATGGCTCGCTCGCTCAACAGCGCGCTCCAAGACGTCGCCGGCGATACCAGCCCGATCGGCGGCGTCGGCACGCTCGAAAAGAATAAGGAGAGCGGTGCGCTCAAAGAGAGCTCGGACATTTACGACGAGATGCTCGCACCGTTCGCGATGAAGCCGATTCCGACCGAATCCGTCGCGCTGCTTCCGTCCTATCCGCAGGTTCTCAACGATCTTTCGCGCGCCGATAGCGAGATGCTGCGCTCCGTCGACGCCGCGCGGGCGTCGCTGACCCAGGTCGATCAGTCGCTCGGCGATCTCGACGAGTTCCTCAAGGAGCTCGATCACGCATCGATGACCTATAGCGGCGACATCAGCCCGAACGAGTATGCCGCCCTGATGCCGTCCATGAAGAAGTGCGTCGACGAGTTCGACGCTGCGGCGACGGCCGCGTCGGAAGGATCGCAGCTCTACAACCTCGCGCGTTCGCGTCAGCTCTCGGCGCGCGTCACCCTTCTCGGTCTCGGGACCTCGCCGCAGCTCTATTCGACGCTGCAGTACGCGTTGCAGCAACGCTTCGGCTCGAGCGGCATCGACTATCGGACGATGCTCCACGACGGCCTGACGCCCGGCGACGTCGCCGCGGCTACGATCGTAGCGGCCGACATCAAGAGCACGCCCGCGGACGTGATCGCCGAGGCGAAGAGCGGTAATCAGACCGTTATCGACGTCGCCAACGCGCACAAGATGCACGCGTGGCCGCTCGAGATCTTCATGGGCCTCGTCTATCTCGACTACACCGACGACCCGACCAAAGAGCTTCGCAAGGCCGACGGCACGCTCGCCGTCGATCTCAACAAGCTCGGGCTTTAGAAAGTTTTAGCATGGCAACCGCCGCCGACGCACGGAATCTTTTCTCTCTCGTCCGCAAAGGAATCGACGCTCGCGCCGTGCACCAGCACGTGCGTAAGCCATTTCGCTTTTTGCTTTGCGGCGATCCCGCGCTCGTCGCGGAGATGCGATCGCTTCTCCTTGAGGGAAACGACGAGAGCGCCTTAGCGAACGCCGCCGCCTGTTTAGAGACCATTCACTCCGGCGCGCCGCTCGTCACCAATGCGAACGAGGTGCGCGCGATCGTCTTTCTCGGGCGGCCGGGGGATGCGGCGGCGGCGAACTTCGATCCGCTGCGCCTGCTGCGCGTGCCGATCCTCGCCTTGACCGTCGATCCCAACGCGAGCGCCTCCGCGCCCTC
>DATASC010000160.1:0-10700 GCA_036269355.1 Candidatus Cybelea sp.
ATCGATGCGATTCTCAACATGAAAGGTTACAAGGGCGATTACGGGCTCGAGCGCTACCACATGTTCGAAACGTTCAACCTCGGCAGCCAAGTCGCGGTGGAAGAGCTCGTTCGATTTACTCAGGAACACCGAATCGACGCGCTGCTCGCTTCGCAAGTCGTGACGCAGAAAGGGAGCGACGTCAAAAACTTTACCGCGCTGAGCGAGCTGCTCGAGGCGCAGGGACTGCGCGATCGCGTCGTGCTCGTCTGCGGCGGCCCGCGCGTTACCAACCGGCTCGCGAGCGAACTGGGATACGACGCCGGGTTCGGGCGCGGCACGCTGCCGAGCGAAGTCGCCTCGTTTATCGCCGTGACGCTCGCCGAGCGACTGCGCCATCTCGCCGGCGTCAATTAAGGCCGGCGTGCGCAAAACCGCCCTGGTCACCGGGATCACGGGTCAGGACGGCTCGTACCTCGCCGAGCTCTTGTTGGAGGAGGGTTATCGCGTCGTCGGTATGACGCGGCGCACGAGCACCGAGGTGCACGAGCGTATCGAGCACATCGTGGGCGACTTAGAAATTCTCTCCGGCGACCTGCTCGATCAAAGTTCGATTACCTCGATCGTAACCGACGTTGCGCCCGACGAGATCTACAATCTCGCGGCGCAGTCCTTCGTTCCGGCGTCGTGGAGGCAGCCGGTCCTCACCGGCGAGTTCACCGCATTGGGCGTGACGCGCGTGCTCGAAGCGATCCGTCAGGTCAATCCATCGATTCGCTTTTATCAGGCGTCGAGCTCGGAGATGTTCGGCAACGCCGTCGAGACGCCGCAGACCGAAAAGACGCCGTTCTATCCGCGCAGTCCCTACGGGGTCGCGAAGGTCTACGGCCACTGGATTACCGTGAACTATCGCGAGTCGTACGGTCTGTATGCGTGCAGCGGGATTGGGTTCAATCATGAAAGCGGCCGTCGCGGGAAGGAGTTCGTGACGCGCAAGATCTCCGATGGCGTCGCGCGCATCAAGCTCGGCCTCGCGAAAGAGCTGCGGCTCGGAAATCTCGACGCGCATCGCGACTGGGGGTACGCCGGCGACTTCGTGCGCGCGATGTGGTTGATGCTGCAGCAGCCCGAGCCCGACGATTACGTCATCGCCACGGGGCGAACGCACAGCGTGCGCGAGTTCGTGCGCATCGCGTTCGAGGCTGCCGGTTTGGGTTCGTACGAGCCGTACGTGGTGATCGATCCGCGTTTCGTTCGTCCGGCGGAGGTGGACCGGCTCATCGGCGATCCGAGCAAGGCGCGCGAAAAGCTCGGGTGGGAACCGAAGGTCAGCTTCGAAGAGCTCGTCGCAACGATGGTCGAGTCGGACATCAAGCGATGCGAGCGCTCGTAACCGGTGCGAGCGGTTTTGTCGGCAGGCATCTCGTCGACGCGCTGCGTCGCGAGGGCGCGGAGGCATTCGGCTTCGGCGGTCCTCTCGACGGCGACCTCGGCATCGACCTCGGCGACGCCGAAACGATCCGCCGCGCGCTCGATCTGTCGCGCCCTGACGTCGTCTTCCATCTCGCCGCGCAGACATTCGTCCCCGACGCGCTTGCGTCGCCGATCGATACCTACGAGATCAACGCGATCGGAAGTGCTCGCCTCGCCGAGGCGGTGCGCGCGTACGATGCTGCGCCGCTGCGAGTCGTTTTCGCGAGCTCCGCAGAAGTCTACGGAGTGCGCGCGGCGCGCGAGTATCCGTTGCGCGAGACGGTCGAGCCGCGGCCTCAGAACCCGTATGGTGCGAGCAAGGCCGCGGCCGAGACGATCCTGCTCGGCGAGTCGCGCGCTTTCGGGCTCGACGTCGTCGTTGCGCGCGCCTTCAATACTATTGGGCCGGGTCAGAGCGAGCGCTTCGTGATCGCATCCTTCGCCGCGCAGCTCGCTCGTATCGCCGCGGGCGGAGATCCGAAGCTCTTCGTCGGCAACCTCGATACGGCGCGCGATTTTCTCGACGTGCGCGACGTCACCGCCGCGTACGTTGCGCTCGCGCGCGACGGCGAGCGAGGCGAAATCTATAACGTCTGCAGCGGCGCGGCGATATCGATCCGCGACGCTCTCGGCGAACTCATTCGAACCGCCGGCGTGGCCGTCGAGGTGCGCGAGGACCCCCAGCGCGTCCGCGCTGCGGAGAATCCGCTCTCGGCCGGCGACCCCGCGAAGGTGCGCGCCCGCACCGGCTGGGTGCCGCAGATTCCGCTGCGCACGTCACTGCGCGACGTATACGCAGCGGCGCGCGATCGCGTCGCCGCGGGGGCCGCCCCGTGAGCCTGCGTTCTTTCCTCTTTAAGAACCGCGGATTGCTCTTGAGCCTCCCGGCCGGCCTGCTCGCACTTTGCGGGCGTCCCAGCGCGCGCAGCGCGGCGGTCGGAGTGCCGATCGCGATCGCCGGTGAGTTGCTGCGCTGTTGGGCCGTCGGATACGCCGGCGCGACGACGCGAAACGACGCCGTTACCGCGCCCGAATTGATCACCGCCGGTCCGTACGCGTTCGTTCGGAATCCGCTCTACCTTGGGAATTTCATTACGGCGGCCGGTTTCGCGATCGCCTTTACCGGAAAGAACAGTCCGCTCGCACGTTTTGCTCTCCTTGCCGGCTCGCTGGGCACGATGACGGCGCTCTACTCGGAGATCGTGCCGCACGAGGAGACGTTTCTCCGGTCGCAGTTCGGCGACGCGTTTGAGCGGTATTGCGAGCGAGTGCCGCGCATCGTTCCGCAACTCGATCCGATGCCGGACGGCAACGGAACGTGGCGCGCGCAGACGCTCGTAACGGCCGAGAGCAAGACGTTCGCGCTGTTCGGCGCGATGCTCGCCGCGCTTGCCGTGCGGTCGCGTTTCGGGTAAGAGCGAGCTATGCCGGTACGCCGCAACCTGACCGTCGCACTGATCGCGTCGGTCTGCGTCGCGGCGCTCGAGTTCTGGGGCGGTGCGGTATCGCGCAGCTTGGCGCTGACGACCGACGCGGTGCATGTATGCACCGACGTTCTCGCGCTCGCGCTGGCGCTCGTCGCGGCGATCGGCGCGGCGCGTCCAGCCGATCGGCGGCGAACCTTCGGTTACGGACGAATCGAGGTGCTCGGCGCGCTGCTCAACGGCACGCTCCTGCTCGTGGCGACGCTCGCGATCGTTTACGAGGCCGCTCGCCGTTTCGCCAATCCGGTCGAGCCTGCAACCGGCGTGATGACCGGCATTGCCGCGGTCGGACTCCTCGTCAATGCGGGCGTCGGCCTGCTTTTGCGCGGCGCCGGTAAGCGCGACCTCAACGTTCGCGCGGCGCTCTTTCACGTTGCGGGTGATGCAGTGGGCGCCGGCGCGGTGATCCTCGGCGGAATCGTCATCGCACTGACGCATCGTGCCTGGATCGATCCGCTGCTATCGATCTTCGTTGCGGCGATCATCGTCTTCGGCGTGGTGCGAGTCTTGCGCGATGCGACCGAGGTGCTTCTGGAAAGCGTTCCAGGCGACGTCGACTCCGGAGACCTCGAACAGCACATCGCGAAGATCGCGGGCGTTACCGGCGTGCACGATCTGCACGTTTGGTCGATCGGCAGCGGCTCGCGCGCGCTTTCCGCGCACGTGCTTCTCGACGACCGGCGTCTGAGCGAAGCGGCGCAGGTACTGCGCGAAATCACCGATTGCGCGAAGGCACACTTCGCCATCGCGCACGTCACGGTTCAATTCGAGTGTGAGAGCTGTCCCGTGGCGGTGGCGCATTGAGCCGGTCGAGAGCGCTTCTGCTCGCATTGCTGGCCGTCGCCTCGGCCTGCTCGGGAGGCGGATCCTCCGGCTCGTCGAGCGTTCCCCCGATCGGAGGCACGCCGGGGCCGCCGCCGCAATCGCCGCCTCCGCCGCGCGTCGTGCGCGAGCACGTAAAACACGTCGTCATCGTCGTGCAGGAGAATCGAAGCTTCGACAATTTCTTTCACGGTTTCAAAGGCGCCGACACCGCCGACTACGGCTACACGCACGACGGCACGAGAGTCGCACTTCGACCCGCATCGTTGTCGGGTCAAGATCTCTCACATGGCTGGCAAGACGCGCTCAACGACTGGAACCAGGGGAAGATGGACCGCTTCGACGAGAACCGTCTGGGCAACGGCCAGCAGGCCGGAAGATATGCCTACCAGTACGTCGATCGCCGTTACATCGAACCGTACTGGAGCATGGCGGAGCAGTACGTGCTCGCCGACGATATGTTTCCGACGGAGTTCGGTGGCAGCTTCACGGCCCATATCGATTTAATCGCCGCTACGTCGAACCTCCGCTCCGATCTCGCCGAAGTCGACTCCCCGACGCAGACTCCGTGGGGATGCGACGCGCCGCCCGGAACGAAGACCTCGGTGATCGACACCGCGCGCGACGAGACGATCGGGGCCGGGCCGTTTCCGTGCTTCACGCAGTTCTCGACCCTGGCGAAGTTGATGGATAACGCGCACGTCTCGTGGGCATATTACGCGCCGCAAGTCGGCGGTCAGGATGCCGGCGGAAGAGTCTGGTCGGAGTTCGATGCAATTGCGCCGATACGCAACGGACACGATTGGTCGCGCAACGTAATTTCGCCGCCTCGCCGCGTGCTCTCGGACATATCGGCGGGGAAGCTTCCGAGCGTCACCTGGGTGATACCGGATTGGCAGAACTCCGATCACGCCGCCGATCGCGGCGGCTCCGGCGCAACCGGGGGCCCGTCGTGGGTGGCGAGCATCGTCAATCAAATAGGCGAGTCGCAATACTGGGACTCGACGGCAATCGTGGTCGTTTGGGACGACTGGGGAGGCTGGTTCGACCACGTCCCGCCGCCGCAACTCGATTTTCGCGGACTCGGGGAACGCGTGCCGTGCATCGTCGTCTCGGCCTTCGCGCGCAAAGGCTACGTCTCGCATACCGAATATGAGTTCGGCAGCATCGTGCAGCTCGTCGAAGAGGTCTTTGGGCTTCCCTCGCTCTCGTCGCTCGGTCTCGGCGGCGGTTACACGGATCAACGGGCGTACACGATGACCGACGTCTTCAACTTCAAGCAGCCGGCGCGAAAGTTTCGGAGGATCGACGCTCCCATGTCGCGAGCGTACTTCCTGGCGCAACCGCCGTCGGGTCGCGCCCCGGACGACGAGTAAACCGCAGGGCGCGTCCCCGGCGCCTCGAATCCGGCGATTCCTATGATGACGAACTCGAAGGCCGTCGTAATCGGAATGGCGCGTACGCCGTTCGGCAAGCTCGGCGGGGCGCTCGCTCCGCTCTCCGCAACCACGCTCGGGGCGGTCGCCCTGACGGGCGCAATCGAACGCTCGAAGGTCGATCCGTCGGAGATCGAGCACGTGGTTCTCGGCGAAGTGCTGCAAGCCGGCGTCGGCCAGAATCCCGCACGCCAAGTCGTATTCAAGGCAGGGCTCGCAAAGACGGTTACCGCGGACACCGTCAACAAGGTCTGCGCTTCGGGCCTGCTCGCGATCGTGAACGCGATGCGTTCGATCAATGCCGGAGCGAACGTTCTCGTTGCGGCCGGCGGAATGGAGTCTATGTCGAACGCGCCGTATCTGTTGCGCGACGCGCGTTCCGGTTATCGCTTCGGCGACGGTACGCTGGTGGATGCGATGATCTACGACGGACTCTGGGATCAGTATTTTCCGATGACGATGGCGACGCAGGGAAGCAAGGTCGCGACGGAGCTCGGTCTGACGCGCGAAGATCAGGACCGCTTCGCGTACGAAAGCCATCGCCGTGCCGGCGCCGCGCACGCCGCCGGGAACTTCAGCGAAGAGATCGTTTCGGTCAACGTTGCAACTAAGGCGAAGGACAAGGTCGTCGTCGAGCGCCTTCCGCGGCAAGGCCGCGCGCGCGTTCCCGCTGCCGTCGGCGGCGCAGGGAGCGTCTGGGAGCACGAACCGTCGTCAGAGTTTACGCTCGATTACGGATCCTACGCGCCGTTCGTTACCGGCGAGATTCCGCACTCCGTCGTCGATCGCGACGAGGCGGTGCGCGGCGACGCGAGTCTCGAAGCGATGGCAAAGCTGCGTCCGCTCGAACGCAACGGAACGGTAACGGCCGGAAACGCGCCCGGAGTGAACGACGGCGCGGCTGCGATGATCGTCGCCGATTCGCAATACGCCGCGGAACACGGCTACGAGCCGCTGGCAACGATCGTCGAGCACGCGACGATCGCGTGGGACTCGCCGTATATCGCTCTGACGCCGGCGATGGCGGCGCGTAAGCTGCTCGACCGAACCGGTTTGCAGCCCAACGACATCGCGGTGTGGGAGATCAACGAGGCGTTCGCCGCAGTCGCCATCACCGCGGCGCGACGGCTCGGCCTCGAGGACGGGCTGATCAATACGTGGGGCGGCGCCGTCGCGATGGGCCACCCGATCGGCGCTTCCGGCGCGCGCATCACCGGCACCGTTATCAACCAGCTTCGCAAGCGCGGCGGCGGTCTCGGGATCGCGGCGATTTGCTCCGGCGGCGGCCAAGGCGACGCACTACTGATTTCGGTGTAGATGTTAGCGGCGACCCGAGGACAGTTCGAGCTCACCGACGAGCAGCGCGCGATCGGCGCTCTGGCGGCGGAGATCGCGCAGCGCGAGATCGCGCCGAACGTAGCGCGATGGGATCGCGAGCACGTCTTTCCGCGCGAACTCTACAAGAAGCTCACCGACGCGGGGATCATGGGAATTCTCGTCCCGGAGGAGTATGGCGGCGCCGGCGCCGGCTATCTATCGTATTCGCTGGCGATCGAGGAGCTCGCGCGCATCGACGCCGGAACCGCGGTAACGGTCTCCGTACATTCCATGATCTGTTCGGCGATTTGCAAGTTAGGAACGGCCGAACAGAAACGGCGCTGGCTGCCGCCGCTGGCGACCGGCGACGTTATCGCGGGATTCGCATTGACCGAATCCGACGCGGGTTCCGACGCTGCGGCTCTTCGCGCCACCGCAAAGCGCGCGGGCGGCGCGTACGTCCTCCATGGGAGGAAGCAGTGGTGTACCTCCGGCAGCTACGCCGGCGTCATCATGGGAATGTTTCGCACCGGCGGTCCGGGCGCGCGCGGGGTTAGCGCCTTCCTCATCGATGCGAGCCTTTCAGGGATCACGATCGAACGAGTTACCGAGAAGCTCGGAATCCACACGAGCAACACGTGCGACGTGGCGTTCGACGGCGTCGAGGTCGGTGAAGAGGCGTTGCTCGGCGAGGAGAATGCCGGATTCGGCAACGCGATGACGGCGTTGACTGCGGGGCGCATCGGTATCGCGGCTCAGGCGATTGGAATTCTCGCGGCGTGCCTCGACGAGTCGACAAAATTCGCGAAGGAGCGCCTCGCCTTCGGGAAGCCGATCGGTGCCTTCGAAGGCGTCTCGTTCAAAATCGCGCAGATGGCAATGGACCTCGACGCTGCGCGCTTGCTCAACTATCGTGCGGCCGCTCTCGCCGACGCCGGCGAGAGCTTCGCACTGGCCGCGAGCAAGGCAAAACTCTTCGCTTCGACCGCCGCGAGAAAACACGCGGCAGAGGCGCTCCAGATTCACGGCGGTTACGGCTACACGAGCGAGTTTCCGGTCGAGCGCCACTATCGGGACGCAAAGATCACCGAGATTTACGAAGGGACGTCCGAAATTCAGCAGCTGATCATCGCGCGATCGCTGCTCGGTAGATTCGACTAGCGCTGCGACCTTAGCAGCAAGGTGGGCTGCATAAGCGTGAGCGAAGGTCACGAGCCCGATGAATCTCATGGAGTACCAAGGCAAAGAGCTCTTCAAGCGCTCGGGCATTTCGGTGCCGCGCGGCCAGCACGCGCCGACCCCGCAGGCCGTCGCGGAGTTCCTCGAAGGTAAGATCGAAGAATGGGTCGTCAAGGCGCAAGTGCTGATGGGCGGCCGCGGCAAGGCCGGTAAGATCAAGATGGCGACCGGAGCGGCTCAAGGGCGCAGCGTCGCCGAAGAAATCATGGCGACGCCGATGCCGCCGAACCGGCAGAATCCGCAAGGCGAGCCGATCAAGTCGGTGCTCGTTGAGGAGCGCCTCGACATCGACAAAGAAGCTTACTGTGCGATCACTATCGATCGCGCGGCGCGCAGACCCGTCATCATGGTCAGCCGTTTCGGCGGCATGGACATCGAAGAGGTCGCGGAGCACCATCCGGAGTCGATCGCCAAATTCTTCGTCGATACCGCCATCGGTTATTCGCCGTTCATCGGACGCGAGCTCGCGTTTGCGGCGCAGCTCGATCCCGGGTATCGCAAGCATCTTCCGGCGATTGCGGGCGCGCTCTACGATCTGTTCTTCCGTTACGGAGCGAAGCTCGTCGAGATCAACCCGCTCGCGCTGACGACCGACGGACGCGTAATCGCCTCCGACGCGAAAGTCGAGCTCGACGACGACGGGCTCTTTCGCAACCGCGAGTTCGACGAGTGGCGCACCGCGCTGCCGCTCGACGAGGACGAGCTGCTCGCGGCCGGAGCCGGCGTCGGTATCCGGAACTTCCGCCGCTTTCCCGGACGGGTCGGCACGATGGCTAACGGCGCGGGACTAGCGATGGCCACGATGGACGCGGTCGCAAACGCGGGCGGCGAAGTCGCCGACTTCCTCGACGTGGGCGGCGGCGCGAACGCGCAGCGCGTGCGCAACTGCTACGAGCTCGTCGTGAACAACACCGGTGCTACGGTTTTCTTCATCAATATTTTCGGCGGAATAACGCGCGGCGACGAAGTCGCGCGCGGCATCGTGTCGGCGATGGAGCAGACTGCCTCGCGGAAGATTCCGCTCGTCATTCGCTTGACCGGCACGAACGAAGAAGAAGGCCGGCGAATTCTGCACGACGCGGGCATGACGCCGGTGGAGACCATGGACGAGGGCGCGCGCGAAGCCGTGCGCCTCTCGCACGGAGCATAGGCGTATGTCGATCTTTCTCGATAAGAACAGCAAGATAATCGTCCAAGGCATCACCGGTGCCGAGGGCTCCTATCATACCGAGAGGATGCACCGCTACGGTACGAACCTCGTTGGCGGCGTCACACCGGGCAAGGGTGGCCAGAAGACGCCTCAGGGCCTACCGGTCTTCGATACCGTTCGGGAGGCCGTCGACGCCACGGGGGCAACCCACACATGCATTTTCGTTCCGCCGCCCTTTGCCGCCGACGCGCTCTACGAGGCCTACGACGCGGGCATCGCCTTCGCGGTCTGCATCACCGAAGGCGTACCGGTTCACGACACCCTCAAGGTCGTCGGCGCCACTTCGGGGATGCGCATCATCGGGCCGAACTGCCCGGGCCTCGTCTCCCCCGGCAAGGCGCTCGTCGGCATTATGCCGGGCCACATCTTCAAAGAAGGCAACGTCGGGGTCGTCTCCCGATCCGGGACCCTCACCTACGAGGTGGTCGATCTGCTTACCCGGGCCGGCCTCGGCCAATCGACCTGCATCGGCGTCGGCGGGGACCCGATCATCGGGACGACCTTCGTGGAGTGCCTCCGGGAGTTCAAGAACGACCCGCAGACCCGCGCCATCGTGCTGTGCGGTGAGATCGGCGGCTCCGACGAAGAGGAGGCCGCGGCCTTCATCGCCGAGCACCTCCCCGAGAAGCCGGTCGTCGCCTTCGTCGGAGGGCGCAACGCCCCGGCGGGAAAGTCCCTCGGGCATGCCGGGGCGATCATCTCAGGGGCCTTCGGGACTCCTCAGAGCAAAATCAAAGCCTTCCGGGAGGCCGGCGTTCCCGTCGTCGATCGCCCCTCCGAGATCCCCGCCCTAGTCGGGGAGCGGCTCGCCGTCCGCACCTAGCGGCGCCCCCTCACCTTTAAGGCTCTCTAAAGGAACCGACCTTTTCCTGAGCAAATGCTTGGGAACGTGGGTCACCTTGTGTAGGTCCGGGTCCGAATACGGACAGGGACGGCAGGGCGGCTCGCCTTTTGACAACTTAAATCGATAGAGGGTAGCACGAACATGAGTTCACATCGAACCCTCCGTCACGCGGTCACCGCCGCGTCGTTATTGGTGGCTTTCCTGCTCCAGGGAACATGGGCACTGGCTGGCGTCACCGGTAACATCGCGGGTACGGTTAAGGATTCGAGCGGCGCGCCGATTGCCGGCGTTAATATCCAGGCAGTCGCCGCCTCGGGAGTCCAGACCACCACGACGGACGCGGGAGGGCATTTTATTATCCTCTCGCTCAACCCTGATACCTACACTGTCAATTTAACTAAGAGCGGATATCAGGATATCTCGTTCCCGGGCGTCACGGTCTTTGCGGACCAGACGCAACAGCTCGCATTGACGATGAGCAAACAGCTCAAAGTCATTGCGCACGTTACCTCGCAAGCTGGCGCCGCACTGGTGAAGTCCGGTATCAGCAGCGACTTGTATCAAGTCAACGCCGCGCAGATCCAGGCCTCGACGGCCGTCGGCGGCGGCGGAAACCTGAATAGCATCTACTCGGCGATCGCAACGACGCCGGGTTTGATCGTCGGTACGGGCGGCATGGGCTGGAACCAGCCGGTCGTCATCCACGGTTCGAACCCGTTCTTCAGCGGTTTCGAGTACGACGGTATTCCGGTCAACCGCGCATTTGACAACTACACGTCTTCGACCGGATCGAGCCTCGGCTTGCAGCAGCTCGAAGTGTACACCGGCGGTGGTCCGTCGGCGATCGCTTCGAACGGCGTCTCCGGTTTCATCAACCAGGTCATCAAGACCGGTAC
>DATASC010000161.1:0-1988 GCA_036269355.1 Candidatus Cybelea sp.
TGACGGCGCCGACGAAGGTGCGCTCGCCGCGGCGTTCGGCTCGCTCGACGTACGACTGTGCTTCGATGCCGGCAAACTTGGCCTTGAACTGCCCGAGCGCCGTCTGCAAATCCTTAACCTCGCGCTGCAGTTTGTCGACGCGATCGTGCAACTCGTCGGGTGCGGCCGCCAGCGAGGTCGAGAGGTTTGCGATGAGATCGCTCTGTTTGCCGAGAAATTCCTCGGCGGCCTCGGACACGCACGACTCGATTCGCCGGATGCCGCTGCCGATCGAAAACTCGGAAAGCACTACGAACATGCCGAGTTCGCCGGTCGAATGCGAGTGCGTACCGCCGCAGAACTCGATCGACGGACCGGCCTGCACGACGCGAATCAGCTCGCCGTACTTTTCGCCCGCCATCCAAACCGCACCGGTTTGCTTGGCTTCTTCGATCGGCAAAACGCGTGTGACGAGGTGCGAGTCGTCACGGATCATCTCGTTGACGCGGTGCGCGATCTCGCGCTTCTGTTCGGGAGTAAGCGCGCCTTGCGGCCAGCGAAAGTCGAAGCGCATGCGATCGATGCCGACCCACGAGCCTGCCTGGTTGACTTCTTCCCCAAGCACGTCTTTGAGCGCGCGTTGCAAGAGGTGCGCCGAGGTGTGATGGCGCAGGATCTCGCGCCGCCAGCGCGGATCCACGCTGGTATTTAACGACTGCCCGAGCGTAATGCTGCCGGAGAGCACGACGCCGGAATGCGCGATGGCCTCGCCCATATACTGCGTATCGCGTACGTCGAAGGCGGCTTCGCCCCCGTCGAAGCGGCCGCGGTCGCCGATCTGGCCGCCGCGCTCGGCATAGAACGAGGTGCGGTCGAGCACCACCGTTCCGGCATCGCCTTCATCGAGGGCGTCGACGGGCTTACCGTCTTTAAGCAGTGCGACGACGGTGCCTTGCGCTTCCAGTCCCTCGTCGTAACCGGTGAACCGGCTGCGCATCGCGGGAAGGTCGGCGAGCTCCACGACTTCGCGCTTGGCGGCGGTATCGCGGCGCGCGCGTTCGCGTTGCTCTTCCATAAGCTGGTCGAAGCCGACGGTGTCGACGACGGCGCCACGCTCGCCCGCGATCTCACGAGTCAACTCGACCGGAAATCCGTACGTATCGTGGAGCATGAAGGCTTCCTTGCCGCCGATCACGTGCTCGCCGCGTGCGAGTACTTCGTCGATGATGCGGTCGAGCATCGTCATCCCACGCTCCAACGTGCGATCGAAGGTCTGCTCTTCGTTGCGCAGCGCACCGCCGATGCGCCCGATGCTCTGTCGTAGTTCTGGATAGCCCGTTTCCAGCGAGCGGACGACCGCCGGAACGAGCTCGGCAAGAAAACCGTCGGGATAGCCGAGCAGCCTTCCATTGCGGATGGCGCGGCGAATCAAAAAGCGCAAAACAAAACCACGATCGGTATTCGACGGGTAGACGCCGTCGTTGACTAAGAACATTGCGGCGCGCATGTTATCGGCGATGATGTTCTGCCGCGCGATCTGCTCGCTCGGCGAAAGCGTCGTTCGCCCGATCGGCGGCTGGGCCGCAACGAGATCGGTGAACAAGTCGGTCTGATACATCGAGGCCACGCCGTTGCAGACGGCGAGCATCCGTTCGAGTCCCGCGCCGGTATCGATCGACTTGCGAGGAAGCTCGGTCAGCGCTCCGTCGGCCGCGCGATTGTACTGTTGGAAGACGACGTTCCAAATCTCGACGTAACGATTGCCGAGGTTGGGACCGGTGTCGTCCGAACCGGCAGCGTGCTCGGGGCCGGTGTCGTAGAACAGCTCCGTGCAGGGACCGCACGGGCCCGTCGCGCCCATCGTCCAAAAATTCTCTTCGTCGAAGCGACTGATCCGCGACGGCGGGAGTCCGATCTCGTCGATCCAGATGCGTTCTGCTTCGTCATCGCCGACGTGCACCGTCACGTAGAGCCGCGCCGGATCGAGCTTGAGGACCTGCGTGACGAAC
>DATASC010000162.1:0-4335 GCA_036269355.1 Candidatus Cybelea sp.
AGACGTAACGCCAGGAAAAGCTCTGCGTGAGCCAGCCACCGATGACCGGCCCGAGCGCCGACGTGAGCGCGCTGAATCCCGACCAGAGCCCGATCGCGCGCCCACGATCGCGCTCGTCGTAGGCTGCGCTGAGCAAGGCCAGGCTTCCGGGCGTCGAGAGCGCTCCGCCCACGCCTTGCAAGCAGCGCGCGGCGATCAGCGCCTCGATGCTTCCGGCGACTGCGCAGGCGAGCGACGCCGCCGCGAAGATGACGATGCCGACGGCGAAGACGAGCTTTCGTCCGTAGAGATCGCCGAGCGCGCCGCCCGTCAAGATCAGCGCCGAGAGGAAGAGCGCGTAGCCTTCGATCACCCACTGCGTCTGCCCGCTCGTCGTGTGGAGCTCGCGCTGAATCACCGGGAGCGATACGTTAACCGCCGTGCTATCGATGAACGTCATCGCCGATCCCAGGATCGCGGCGATGAGAACCCAGGCGACCTTCACGCCTGCGCCGTTCCCGCCGATGCAGTCGCTTCCTATCGGGCGCAGAAGTACGCGGCGTGAGCTCGCTGCTGGACCGGCCTTTGCGCGTGGGGATTCTCGCCGCGGCCGACAACGCGCTCGTGCGCCGCGTGGTTACGCGGTACGGCATGCGCCTCGGCGCCCGGCGCTTCGTCGCCGGGGAGAACGCGGCACAGCTGCTGTCGGCAGCGCGCGCGGCGAACGCCGCCGGATTCTCCGTGGCCGCGACGCTACTCGGCGAGAGCGTGCGCGATCGAGGGGAGACGCAGGCGGTTACCGGCGAGTACTGTCGCCTCCTCGGAGACTTCGCCGAGGAAGGGCTCGACGCGAACGTCGCGTTCAAGCTGACGCACGTGGGTCTCGACATCGATTCCGATCTTGCCTTTGAAAACGCATCGCGCATCGCCGTCGCGGCCGAGCAGAGCGGGAAGACCGTGCGCATGGATATGGAGCAGTCGCGTTACGTCGACCGCACGCTGGAAATCTACCGGCGGCTGCGCGAACGCCACGCGAACGTTGGATTCGTCCTGCAGTCGTATCTGCATCGAAGCAACGCCGATCTCGACGCGGCGCTCGCGCTCGCGCCGAACCTGCGAATCGTCAAGGGCGCCTATCTCGAGCCGGTGGAGGTCGCCTTCGCCCGCAAACGCGACGTCGATGCGAACTACTTGCGCCTCGCCGAGACCGCGCTTGCGCACGACGGATATACGGCGATCGCGACGCACGATCCGGCGATCGTCGAAGCGGTCGAAGCGGTCGCCGCGACGCGCGGCCTGCCGAAGCAAGGACGCTTCGAGTTTCAAATGCTCTACGGTATCGCAACGCCGCTCGCGCGGCGGATGGTCGAACGCGGCTACCGCGTCCGGCTCTCGATTCCGTACGGCGATTATTGGTTTCCCTATCTCATGCGCCGGCTTGCCGAGCGCCCAGCCAACGTCGCGTTCTTCATCAAGGGCGCGTTCTTTCCGAGCCGATGACGATCCACGGCATCTGGGCCGCGGTCGTCACACCGCTAGATCGCGAGCTCGCGCCGGATTCTTCGACAGCGGTTCCTTATTACCGCGAACTGCTCGATCGCGGCTGCGACGGTATCAACGTGCTTGGCACGACGGGCGAAGCGATGTCGTTCGGCGTCGAACAGCGACTCAAACTTATGGAGGCGATCGCGTCGAGCGGGCTGCCGATGGAGCGTGCGATGGTGGGCGCGGGTGCTGCTGCTCTCGACGATGCGGTTACGTTAACCAAGGCGGCCTTTAACTTCGGATTCGCCGCGGCGCTCGTCATGCCGCCGTTTTTCTTTCGCGGCGTCTCCGACGGCGGAATCGCGGATTTCTTCGAGGCGCTTTTCGAGCGAGCGAATCCGCCGCGCAAGCGCGTGCTGCTCTACAATTTTCCGCGCATGAGCGGCGTCACGTTTACTCCGGCGCTCGTCGACCGTCTGCTCGCGCGCTTTCCCGAAGCGTTCGCCGGAATGAAAGACAGCTCGAACAACGCTGCGCTGCAGAGCGCGATTCTCGCAGCGCACGCGGACTTCGCAGTACTTCCGGGATCGGAGAGCGATCTGCTCGCGGCCAAACGGCGCGGCGTTGCCGGCTGCATCTCGGGCAGCGTCGCGCTCTGGCCGGAACTTGCGCAGGCGGTTTTTACCGGCGACGATGCGGAGCAAGAGCGCGAGCTCACGCGGCGCCGCAGCGCGCTGGACGGGTTGCCGTTCATTCCGGCGGTGCGCCGCTGCATCGCGCGCGATCGGGGCGACGACGCGTGGGAACGCATCGTCCCGCCGCAGCGGCCGCTCACCGCCGATGAAGCGCGCTTACTGGAGCGCGAAGCCCGTTAAATTGCCGCTCTGATCGGAGCAGTAGACCCAGCCGTTGGCGACGATCGGACTCTCCCAGTGCACCCGGCCGATCGACTTCGGATGATTCGAGCTGTTCCATAACTCGTTGCCGTTGAGTGCGTCGAGCGCGACGATCGCCCCGTCGAATGCGACGAAAACGATCCCATTGGCAACGACCGGCGAGGTGCCTTCGCCGCCGGTTTGGCCGGGGCTCGTATGCCAAATACCAACGAGCGAACTCACGCCGGAGCCGTTGGTCTGCAGGCGGTAGGCCTGGACGACGTCGGAAAAGCCCATGAAGAGCCACGCGTTGCTCGAGCCGTCGGTCCAGACCGCCGGCGTTGAGAAGAGCGGGCCCGGCAGGTCCACGAGCTGCAGCTCGTTTCCGACGCCGGGCAGCGCCGCGCGGTTGAGCAGCTTCAAAACCGCATCCTTACCGCCTTCGGTCATCATCCACGGCGTCTGACTGTTGGGCTGCTGCGGAAGCATCGTGGGCGACGTGCTTCCCAGATCGACGTCGCCGTCTTGCAGCTGCTGATAGTTCGTCGGCGTATAGCTGCCGATCAAATCGAGGAGGTCGGCGCTGAGCGCGACGACGGAGTCGCCGTAGTTGACGCCGCTCTTTTGATTTGCGTTGAAGTCGCCGTTGCCGGTCGCTGCGTAGACGCGGCCGTTCATCGAGGTGTCGGGGTCGACGACCGCGCCGCCGCGCGCCCAGATGCCGGAGCGCTGCGCACTGCATCCGCTGCCGCTTAGCAGTTGATGCTTGTCGCTGCAGAGCGAGTTGAAGACGGTAGCCTTTCCGCTGCTGAGATTCACGGCGACGACATGCCCGTCGTACGGCGTTCCGTCGCCGTTGTAGCCCGAGATCGTGGCGTAGAGATAGCCGTTGGCGACGTTGAGCGGAGACTCGTCGGCTTCGGTTGCCGGTATCTTGGTAATTCGCGCCGGGAATCCGTTGCCGCGCACGTCGTGTCCGGTGGCGGCTTTGAGCCGGTGGACTTTGCCGTCGACGCCGGGAACGAAGATCGCTTTTCCGGAGGGGTCGGCAGCCGGCGTCGAGTGCGTGTAGTTCGGACCGTGGGTCGCATAGTGCCAGATAATCTTGCCGGAGGTTGCATCGATGCCGAACGTCTCGCCGCTCAGCGTGGTCTGGAAGAGCATCGTCCGGTTGAAGCGTCCGACGCGGACGTGCTGCAGTAAAATCGGCGTCGAGTCGGCGACCGAGCCGAGCGAGATCTGCCACTTCTCACGCAGGCGGTGAACGTTGTGGACCGTCAGCGTTTTCTCGCTCGAGTTGAAGCCGCTTCGTGACGGATCGAAGCCGAACACGGGCCAATCGACGGCACGGGCGGGAAGGAGCATCGCGACGATCAAGCCGGCAAAGGCGGCGGGCGTCCGGAGAAGTCTGCTCATGGCGTGCGATTGGACGTGTAGGATTTGGAACCTCCGAGCTTCAAGGCTCGACCATGCCCGAGAGCGATGCGCGCGACATGACGCCCCCGGTGGAGAAAGTCGTCGTCGACGTTCCCGGATGGCAGCAGGTGCGCCCGCGGATTCCCGACACGCAGCAGCGCCGAGCACTGGAGAAGCGTCGAAGCGTTCGCGAGATCGTCTTCGGCATGCAAGACGGCATCTTGACGACGCTCGGAATCATCACGGGCGTCGGCGTCGCCGAAGGCGAACGAGCCGCGGTCCTCATCAGCGGGTTCCTCGCGCTGCTTGCCGGCTCGCTCTCGATGGGCGTCGGCGAGTACCTCGGACGCAAGTCGGAACGCGAGGTCGTTCAGGCGACCATCGACCTCGAAAAGCGCGAGATGGCCAACGATCCGCAAGGCGAGTTTACCGAACAGGTCGCTTTCTACAAGCTCAAGGGCTTCAGCGCTGAGGAAGCCGAGATGATCGTCAGGCGGTTGACGCAGCATCCCGAGATCTACCTCTACGAGATGGTCCGCGACGAGTTCGGCATCGACCCGCGTGAAGCCGAGGACCCGAC
>DATASC010000163.1:0-5856 GCA_036269355.1 Candidatus Cybelea sp.
GTCCCTTCGACAGGCTCAGGGACCTCGCTCAAGACTGCGCGCCTCCGGCGCTTGCCGGTAAGGAACCTCGTAGTAAACCTCGGCCGCTCGGCTCCTCGATCTGAGTCTAAATCAACGCCTTCGAAAGATCCGACCTAGGGCTGTTGCGGTTGCTGTTGGTCGTCGGGGGGCTGCTCTTGCTGCCCTTGCTGCGGTTGCTGCTCGACCGAGACCGGCTGTTCGGCCGGGGTTTCGCCAAGCTTGATCGCGACGAACTTCTTCATGCCGCCCGACCAGACGTTGAGGCGAATCGTGTCGCCGGGCTTCTTCGAGGCGATGTAGTCGTGGAGATCCTTCATGTTGGCGTATTCTTTGCCGTCGGCTTGTAGGATGACGTCGCCGGGCTGAATGCCGGCCTGGTCGGCCGGTGAGCCGGAGAAGACTTGCTGTACCGCGACGCCGTTGCTGCCGTTGTAGCCGATCTGGTTCTTGACGCCGGCGGTTAAGTTCGCCATATAAATCCCGAGGAATCCGGTGTCCGTGCCTTGATGCGCGCCGGGATTGCGTTGGAGCGAGGCGACGACGTTGCGAACGGTATTCGACGGGATCGCAAAGCCGATTCCTTGCGCGTATGCCGACTTGACGGTCGATTGGTTCATCCCGATGACCTGCCCGTCGATATCGATGAGCGGACCGCCCGAGTTGCCCGGGTTGATCGGCGCAGAGGTCTGTAGGAGACCCTTGAAGTCGATTTCGCCGCCGTTCTCGGTTGGGATCGGCTCGGACCGGTTGAACGCCGAGACGACGCCGACGGTAACGGTCTGTTGAAGCTGAAGCGGTTCGCCGATTGCGATCGCCCATTGCCCCTGCTCGAGTTTAGTCGAGTCGGCAAGTTCGAGCGGCGGCGGCAGCTTCGAGTAATGATCGACTCGCAGCAGACCGACGTCGGCCGCGAGGTTATAAGCGACGACGTGCGCGGGCACGTGATCGCCGTTGGCAAAGACGACCGTGAGCTTCGTCACCTTGCCGCCCGATGGCGGCTGAAGGACGTGTGCGTTCGTTACGATGTCGCCCTTATCGTCCATAACGAAACCGGAACCGGAGGCTTCGCCTCGATACGGCTGGACGATGCCGGGGCCCTGGCCCCCGAAAAACTGTTGAAAGAACGGATCGGCGGGGACGACTTGCTGTCCGTTCACTTGCTCCGTGATTGCGACCACAGAGGACTTCGTGCGCTTAACCGCGCTGACGATCCGGTCTTGGTCGCTGACTCCGCTCAAGGGCACCGCGGCCAGCGCGGGCGGCGTCGTATTCGGTCCGGTCGCGCCGCCGAGGTGGCCGCTCGCGTAGAGCATCATAAGGAAGCTTCCGACGACGGCACCGACGAGGCCGACGATGAGCGTGGGCAATATGCGATTTTTCACAATCAAGTTATTCCGTAGTGCGGAGAGTGTTCTCTGCCAGCCATCTACTTTGCGAACGGCAAAAAGTCGCACGTGCTCACGAACTTGTCATCTCCGGCCCTCAAAAGGGCCGAGCGCGGGGGTGAGGGCGCTTGCTTGACCTAGAGCTTCAGGTCTTCGGCGCAGCGAGCCGCCGCGGCGGCAAGATTAGGCGTGCCGCGCGAGGGGGAAGGGACTTCCGGCCAGAGTGCGCCGGGCAATCGTCGCAGGAGTGCCTCCCGGATGCATTCGAGCTGCTCGTCGCGCAGCTGCATCATGCGCATTTGAATCAAAAGCTTCGCACGGCGTAACGCACGGCGGGAGAAGAGCGCGTCGGGCGAGAGCGCCGGCGATGCGGTCGGCGCCGGAGCGCTTGCCGCTGCCGGCGCTCCCGCCGGGGACGCGACGAGCAGCATCGAGAGTAAAGCCACGATCGGCATAATCGAACCTCCAGGGGCTCAATTCACGGCTAAGGCGCGGGGGAGCAAGGGCATTGGGCAAAAGGACCGCCTCGTGAGTACCGACACCCTGACCGTCCCGCCGCCTCCGAGTCAACCGTACCTCCGCGTCGTTCCGCTGGGCGGCTGCGGGGAGATCGGACGCAACATGACCGTGATCGAGACGAACGAGGACATGGTCATCGTCGATTGCGGGCTCATGTTCCCCGACGACGAGATGTACGGCGTCGACATCGTGATCAACGACTTCACCTACGTTCGCGAACGGGCTGCGAAACTACGTGCCCTGCTCGTGACGCACGGACACGAAGACCACATCGGCGGCATCCCGTACTTCATTAAGGAGTTTCCGCAGACGCCGGTCGTCGGCACGCCGCTGACCGTCGCGCTCGTCAAGGCGAAGTCGCGCGACCAGCGGTTGAACGAAACCGAGTTCACGCAAGTGCAGCCCGGCAGCCGCGTGCGTTACGGCAGCATCGAAGCCGAGTTCGTTCACGTCAATCATTCCGTCGCGGGTGCCTGCGCGCTGGCGATCCGCACTCCGGTCGGCACGATTTTCCACACCGGCGACTTCAAGTTCGATCAAACGCCGATCGACGGCCGGCCCGCCGACTTCGCGCGCATCGCGCGGATCGGCGACGAGGGCGTGCTCTGCATGCTCTCGGACTCCACGAATGCGGAGCGTCCGGGCCACACGCTCTCCGAGCGGATCGTCGGCGAGGCGTTCACGTCGATCTTCTCACACGCAAAAGGGCGGATCGTCGTCGCGTCGTTCGCGTCCAACGTTCCGCGCATTCAGCAGGCGGTCGACCACGCCGTGCGCTTCAAGCGAAAAATTGCCTTTTTGGGTCGCTCGATGCGCAACGTCGTCCACGTCTCCACCGAGCTCAAGCACTTGCGCATCCCACCCGACACGGTGGTGAAGATAGAGGATATCGGCAACTATCCTCCCGAGCAGATCGTGGTAATGACGACCGGATCGCAAGGCGAGCCGATGAGCGGCCTCGCGCGGATGTCGGTGCGAGACCACGCGCGCTTTCAAATCGTTCCGGGCGATACGGTGGTCATCAGCGCGACGCCGATTCCCGGCAACGAGAAGAGCGTGCACAAGACGATCAACAACCTTTGCAAGCTCGGCGCGATCGTCATCCACGGTACCGACGGGCGTTCGCACGTCTCGGGACACGCCTCGCAAGAGGAGCTGTTGCTGATGCTCAACCTCGTTCGGCCGGAGTTCCTAGTTCCGGTTCACGGCGAGTACCGGATGCTCGATGCGCACAAGCAGCTCGCGGTGCGAACCGGCGTCGAGCCCGGGAACGTCTTCGTGGTCGAAAACGGCGACGTGCTCGAGTTTACGCACGAGTACGGCGACAAGGTCGGCAAAACGTACGGCGGCCACGTCTTCGTCGACGGCTCGGGCATCGGCGACGTCGGAGAAGCGGTGCTTCGCGATCGTAAGGCGCTTTCGAACGACGGCATCATGATGGTCGTGGTTGCGATCGACAGCGAGGAGGCCCATCTCATCGCGGGACCCGACCTGATCTCACGCGGTGTATTTTATCTGCCCGAAGCCGGCGGAGTTGTCGACGAGCTTCGCGCCGAGCTGAGCGCCATGCTCGCCGCAATGCCGGTAGACGCGCTACGCGACGTCGACGCCGTCAAGGAGCACATTCGCAGCGCGCTCGCATCGGCGGTTCACGCGCGCACGAAACGCCGCCCCATCGTGATCCCGGTGGTAATGGAGGTTTAAGTCAACCTGGTGCGCATGCGGTCGATTACCGCGTCGGTAAACTCGGTCGTCGTGGCGTGGCCGCCGAGGTCGGCCGTCGCAACTCCGTCTTGAATCGCGGCGATCGCCGCTTCGTGGATCGCGCGTGAGGCGTGCAGCGCGCGCGGTTCGTCAATGTAGGAGAGAACTGCGGCTCCGGCAAGGATCATAGCCAGCGGATTCGCGACGTTCTTTCCTTCGAGCCGGGGAGCGGTGCCGTGCGGCGCCTCCGCCATGACGGCGCTCGGCGTCAAGCTAACGTGTCCCGACCCCTTCGAGGGATCGAACGCGAGTACGACCGATTCGGCTCCGGCGATCGACCCGAAGAGCTGCATGACTAAATCGGAGAGACAGTCGCCGTCGCGATTGAGCGAAGGGATTACCAAGGGGTTATCGCCGGATGCCGAGAGCAACAGGGCGTACGTCGCGTCGATCAGCTGCGGATCGTAATCGACGAGTGGATGGCGAGCGGCGGCAGCGTCCATCTCTTCTTTGAGCATACCTTCGTAAACCGGGCTAACGGTATACTTCGGTCCGCCGAATACCGTCGCGCTGCTTTTCTCCGCATGCATGAAGGCGTACTCGGCAACGTTGCGGCAGACGCGGCGTGAGATCGTTTCGGTACGGCAGGCGATTTCGTCGATGCCGTCGCCGCTGCGCCATTCCTTGGCGCCGTACGCGTCGCCGACCGCCATGCGCACGACCGAGATCGATGCGTGGACGCCGCCGACGGGGCGCACCCGCGGCAGCCGCCGGCCCGTTCGCACGATGACGCTCGCGCCGATCGCTTCGCGAAGAATGCGATTCGGCGAGCCGACGTCGTCCTTTGTTTCGGGCGTTATCGTTGCCGCTTTGAGGCCGAGGCCGTGTCGGAGCATCGCTTCGGCGGCATCGAACACGACGCGATTCTCGGTTGCACGCCGGTTGGTGAGAGAAAGGTCATAACGTTCGAAGTCGAGCGCGAAACCGATAACGGACGGATCGAGTACGCGCAGCGCTTCGAGCAGTAACTCTTGTCCGGTTTGGTCTCCCTCGAGGAGAACGAGTATCGGCGCCGTCAAAATGAACTCCCGTGGTTACGAAGAAGAGATAGATTTCATGGCACGCACCCGCCGGCGGGCGTATGCGAGAACCCGGATCAACCTCGAGATCGTCGGGATCGCCGCCGTCGCACTCGCCGTCTTTTGCAGCGTCGCCCTCGCATTTCCACATCTGGCCGGTGCCATCGGCAGTTGGACAGCTACGGAACTACGCCGCCTCTTTGGAGGTATGGCGCCGTTTTTCCCGGTCCTCGTCGCGCTGCTCGGCGCGATCGTGTTCCTGGAAGTAAACGTGCCGCGAATGATTGCCGGACTCGGAAGCACGGCGCTCGCGTACTTCTTGCTGATCGACGCGATGTTCGGTGCGGGCGGAGTGCGGCGTGGCGGCGTGGTCGGCTCGACCATCTGGTGGGCGCTGCACGCGCTCGTCGGTAATCTGGGCGCGTGGATTCTGCTCTCGGTCGCACTGATATCGCTGACGCTTTGGCTCAGCAACGCCAGCCTAAAGCAGGTAATCGGGCGAGTCATCGTATTTTTCGGCGGCCTGCGCCCGCCGCCGGTGCCGAAGCTTCCACAGCTGAAGGTAGAGGTGCCGCAGGGGCACGACTCGCTACGCGAGGCCTTCGCGCTTCCGGTGCGTCCGATCGTGCCGGTCGAGCCGGTTGAGGTAATCGAACCGCGTCGCGTCGAGCCAAGCATTCCCACGCGTCATCCTGAGCGCAGCGAGCCAACGGCGAGCGAAGTCGAAGGGCAGCCCGAGGTTGAGATAAAGCAGGCAGAGACGTTCGAGACCCCGCGAAGCGGCGCGGTGTCGTACCGCCTTCCTGATCTTTCCATTTTCGACGTGCCGCCGAGTCAGAAGGTCGACGACTCTAACCGCGCGCACGTTCTCGAAGATACGCTGGCGAGCTTCGGCGTTGGCGCGAAGGTTTCACATATCGAGCGCGGACCGTCGATCACGCGATACGAGCTCAAGCCCGAGCGCGGCGTCAAGATTTCGCGCATCGCCGCGCTCGCCGACGACCTCGCGCTCGCGCTCGCCGCGACCAGCGTTCGCATAGAAGCGCCGATTCCCGGAAAATCGGCAGTGGGAATCGAGATTCCCAACTTAACCGTCTCGGTCGTCGCCATTCGCGAAATCCTCGAAGCGCTGCCGAATCGCGGCCAAG
>DATASC010000164.1:0-2927 GCA_036269355.1 Candidatus Cybelea sp.
ACCGGCATGGGTGTTGCCGTGGAAGTCGCGGTAGTTGGCAAGGGCGACGAGCTCGATCGCGCTTTGCTCGCTCGCGCGCAACGAACGATAGCTTACGTACGTGACGTTCGCGCCGGCCTTCATATAGATGCGCTTTTCAAGCAGAGCGTCGGCAAGTGCGTACTGCCAAACGGGCGTCGAGCCGTCGAGATAGAATCGTTCGACGAGCTCGAATCCTCGCGGATCGACGTATCCGTCGTTCCAGCGATTTGCGGCGATCGCGTAGGTCGCCCCGCGATAGGCCACGGTCTCGTCCATTTTGGCGACGAGCAGCGTACGCTGAAGCGGTGGCTTCAATGCGGCGATCAGCAGCCCGTGGTAGCGGCGCGTCAGCGTGCCGGCAATCGTTCCCGAGGCGAAGCCGCCCAGGCCGTTCGTCACCAGCCATTCGCGCCGCTCGGCCTCCGCAATCTCGCCGCAAACGCTGCGGCCGAACGCAATCGGCGGGGCGCCTTCAATCAAACGGATGCTTTCCCTGGCGGCAGTACTCGCCGCATTGCTGAATCAGCTTTGCGACGAGCGCCGTCCATCCGGTCTGATGGCTCGCGCCGAGTCCGGCTCCGTTGTCGCCGTGAAAGTACTCGTAGAACGGAACGAGATCGCGCCAGAGCGGGCTCTTTTGGAAGGTATCGTTGCCGCCGAAGACCGCGCGTTGACCGGCGTCGTCGCGCGTGAAAATGCGGACGAGCCGGTGCGAGAGCTCCATCGAAACCTCCCAGAGCGTCAGCATCCGTCCCGATCCGGTCGGCAACTCGATTTTGAAATCGTCGCCGTAAAAGTAGTGGTACTTCTGCAGCGCCTCGATGATGAGATAGTTGATCGGGAACCATACCGGGCCGCGCCAGTTCGAGTTTCCGCCGAAGAGGCCGGTCGTCGATTCGGCCGGCTCGTAATCGATCCGGTACTCGTGACCGTCGAGCTCGAGCGAGTATGGATGCGCAGCGTGCTCGCGCGAGAGCGAACGGATGCCGTACGGCGAGAGAAACTCCGATTCGTCGAGCATCCGCCGAAGCAGCCGTTTAAGGCGGTCGCGGTCGACGACCGAGAGGATGCGCCTGATACTGACGCCCCCGGCGTTCATCTCGGCGATGTTCTCGATGAGATCGGGGCGATTCGTCGCGAACCATTCGATCTTCTTGGCGAATCCCGGCAGCTTTTCGCGGATCGTTCCATCGAACGTCTCGACCGCGAGCAGCGGGATGAGCCCCACGAGCGAGCGGATCTGCAGCGGAATGACGTTCCCGTCGGCGTGAAGGTAGTCGTAGTAGAAGCCGTCCTCGTCGTCCCACAGACCGCGATCGTCGTCTCCGCCGATCTTGTTCATCGCATCGGCGATCAGCAGGAAATGTTCGAAGAACTTCGAGGCGATGTCTTCGTAGACTGGCATCTCCCGCGCGAGCTCGAGCGCGATCGCGAGCATATTGAGCGTAAAGACGCCCATCCAACTCGTGCCGTCGGCTTGGTCGAGAGTCCCTCCACCCGGAAGCGGCGCGCTGCGATCGAAGATGCCGATATTGTCGAGGCCCAAAAATCCGCCTTCGAAGACGTTTCGCCCAGCCGGATCTTTGCGATTGACCCACCACGTGAAGGTGAGCAGCAGTTTCTGAAAGACCCGCTCGAGGAAGAAGAGATCGCCGCGGCCCGTGTTCTTGCGCTCGATCTTGAAGATCCGATATGCGGCCCAAGCGAGCACCGGCGGGTTGACGTCGCCGAACGCCCACTCGTAGGCGGGAAGCTGGCCGTTCGGATGCATGTAGTACTCCCGCGTGAGTAGCGAGAGCTGGATCTTCGCGAAGTCGGGATCGATCATCGCGAAAACGACGCAGTGAAAAGCTAAATCCCACGCGGCAAACCAGGGATACTCCCAGGTATCGGGCATCGCCACGACATCGTCGCTATAGAAGTGATCCCAACCGCTATTGCGGCCACGTTTACGCTGCGGCGGCGGAGGCGGCTGCAACGGATCGCCTTCCAACCAGTCGTGGATCACGTAGTTGTAGAACTGTTTGCTCCACAAAAGTCCGGCAAAAGCTTGACGTTGGATGGCGCGCTCGTCGTCCGTTACCGGAAATCCGTTGAGGTCGCGATAGAACTCGTCGGCTTCGGCGATGCGCTGCTGGAAGATTCGCTCGAAGCCTTCGAATGGTTCGGAGATCGCACGGTCGCAGAGGTGCAGCCGTACGGTTTGGCGCTCGCCGCCGGCGACGTCGAGCTCGTAGCGCGCCGCGCACTTGGTGCCGCGCTTGGCCGGATCGATCGCCTCGCGATCCCCGTGCACGATATATTCGCCGATCCCATCTTTTACGTGCGGTGAGGCGTTCGGTGCGTCGAAGAGACGCCGCGCATTGGTCTCGTTCTCGGTAAAGAGCAGTTCGTCGGCCTCTTCGCAGTAGAGCCGGTAGGTGTCGAGCCGCGCGTGCGAGGCACGAACGATCTTGACGTCAGGCAAACCAGGCTCTTCGTCGAGTGAAGGCTTGACGACGCCGGGCTTCCACGACCAGCTGTTACGGAACCACAGCGTGGGCAGTAGCGTCAACCGCGCGCGATCGGGCCCGCGGTTAGCGACGGTGATGCGAACCAGCATGTCGTCGGGTGCGGCCTTCGCGTATTCGACATAGACGTCGAAGAAGCGGTTGCCGTCGAGAATTCCGGTATCGATCAGTTCGAACTCGGGATCGAGGCGCGAACGACGGCGGTTCTCCTCGACGAGTTGTTCGTACGGATACTCCGCGTGCGGATAACGGTAGAGCATCTTCATGTAGGCGTGCGACGGCAGCGCGTCGAGAAAGAAGTAATATTCCTTAACGTCCTCGCCGTGGTTGCCCTCGTTTCCCGTAAGTCCAAAAAGCCGTTCTTTGAGGATCGGATCTTTGCCGTTCCACATCGCT
>DATASC010000165.1:0-17642 GCA_036269355.1 Candidatus Cybelea sp.
CACGCCATCAGCCATCTCTTCGGGCTCGCGAACGTCGAGCATGTACGGAGGAGCTTCGCTCTGCACGCGGCACCGAAGTTCATCGGGCGAGATCGATTTCACTGACGCCATGGACGCGCGTTGACGAGACACTACGACGGCAACGCGGCCAGGAACGCGTCGATTGCGGTGAAGAGCTTTTCTGGTTGGTCGAGCATGATGAAGTGGCGAGAATCGTCGATTATTACGACCTTCGCCGTCGGGTCGTTTGTGAACAGACTCGCATAGTATGCCTGCTTCTGCTGCAACGTCGGCATCGGCGTGAATGGATTGTTCGGATCAAGGGTCGAGTCGAAGGGTCCGATCTCCAAAAGCGGAACGCTGACCTTCGACAGATCCGGACGCAGGTCGGCCGCCATCAGCTCGCTCATATACGTCCCCGTTGCAGCGATGTTCGCGCCTTTTGAAAAACTCGTCGCGATTTGAACGTTGGACGGCTTCGTCATGAAAGAAATCTGCTGGGCTTCCGACTGCTCGAACTCGGCCTGCGTTTGACTACCGATGCGGCTCGCGATCTGTTCCGCGATTCCGGCGCGCCTCTCCGGCGTCATCTTGTCGAGTCCGGCGAACACCGGCAGACCGTCGATCGCAATCGCGCCCCGGATCAAATCGCTGTGCTCCTCGGCAAGCCGGATCGCCAGAAATCCGCCCAAACTATGCCCAATCAGCACCGGCTTGTTTGCGCTCGGCAAAAAAGCCGCGACGTCGCGAACCACGGTATCGAGCATCGGCGCCTTTATCGGCGAACGTCCGCCAAATCCCGGCAGCGTCAACACGTAGATCGTGTGCGTCGCCTGATAGCGCGCGACCGTCGTGTCCCATACCGCACCTGAGTCGGTGAGTCCTGGGATCAGCACCAGCGCCGGAGCGCCGCTCCCGTATCGATCGACGTGCACGGATCCGGCCTCAAACGAGGCGCTGGGCGTTGCGCCGAGCGTCGCGAGCGGAAGCATCAGCAGTGCAACGGCAGCGATTGCTTTGGTTACCATGCGCGAGGCGTTCGCACTTCTTGCGATCATTTCCGCCGGACCCCTCGACGGGCTCAGGTTGACTCGAAACGCCGCTTCGAGCGTCTGAGCGGTATGGCCCGACTAGAGCTCGAGCGAAAGCGCGGCCTAAGTCTTCGTGCAGGTTTCCTTGACGCTGACGACGCGACCGGAGGTTTCCGTGAATGACGACGTCATCGTCTTTTTCGTGTCGCTAACCTTCATGTAGACTTCCGGCGCGTACGACGCGATGTCGGGCGCCTTGGTTTGAATGACGTAGGTGTAAATCTTCTTGCTGCCGCCCGGCATCGGTGCCGTCGCGACCGTGAAGTTGCCGCGATCGCCGGTCTCGATGCGGACCCACTGTTCTGCCGTCGCGTCGTACGTGTACTTGGTCTCGCTCTTGAAGTCGCGCGGGATCCAAGAAGCTTTGTGAATCGTCGTTTCGCGAATCATCCAATACCCCGTCGGATCCATCGAGTAGACCTCGGTCGTGTTGAATGGCCCCGGTCGCCGCGAGCTCATGTCGACGCAGTTCCACGTGCCGATGAGGAACTTCATCGTCGAGAAGTCGGGCTTGGGCTGAATCGGAACCGGAGTGCCTTCAACCTTCGGCACCGCGGCAGAGGCCGCCGCACCGGCGGCGATCCCGAGCAACGCCAGAATAGCAAGAAAACGCATCGCTTTAGACATTGACTGAACCCTCCTCAGTTGGAACGTTCGCAAGCAGGCGGCAGCATCCTACGCCGGGCGAGGCTTGTTGCGACAAAACGCGGAACCTCGCGCTCGTGGCATTCTTCGACCGGCAGCATTCGATCGCCAAGCCAGGCTTCAATCGCTGGCTCGTTCCGCCCGCCGCGCTCTGCATCCACCTCTGCATCGGTGAGGCGTATGCCTTCAGCGTCTTCACCAAGCCGATGGCCCAAGCGATTGGGGTCACCGCGCCCTCGCCCGGCGTCGACTGGACGGTGCCGGAACTCGGCTGGATATTTAGCCTCGCAATCGTCATGCTCGGCCTCTCCGCCGCGTTCGGCGGAAAGTGGGTCGAGCGCGCCGGACCGCGTGCCGCCATGTTCGTCGCAGCGATCTGCTTCAGCGCCGGACTTCTCGTCGCGGCGCTCGGCGTCAACGCGCATTGGCTCTGGCTGGTTTATCTCGGTTATGGCGTGATCGGCGGCTGCGGCCTCGGCATCGGATACATCTCGCCCGTCTCGACGCTCATCCGCTGGTTTCCGGATCGTCCCGGACTCGCAACCGGTACCGCCATCATGGGCTTCGGCGGCGGCGCGCTGATCGGCGCGCCGTTATCGGTGCTGCTGATGAAGCACTTCGCAAACGCCACCGGAACCGGCGTCGCGCAGACGATGGCCGTGCTCGCGATCGTCTATTTCATCTGGATGCTCGTCGGCGCGCTCATCGTGCGTCTGCCGCAAGACGGATGGCTCCCCACGGGATACACGCCTCCCATTGCGGCGCAAGGAATGATCACCACCAAGAACGTCTTGCGCGAGAACGCGCTGCGGACGCCGCAGTTCTATTTGCTCTGGGCGGTACTCTGCCTGAACGTCACCGCCGGCATCGGCGTGCTCGGACAGGCCTCGCTGATGATTCAAGAGATGTTCGGCGTCACCGCAGTCGCGGCGGCCGGGTTCGTCGGCCTCCTTAGCATTTTTAACATGGGCGGCCGCATCTTCTGGGCGTCGCTCTCCGACTACATCGGCCGCAAGACGACCTACGCCATTTTCTTCGTCCTCGGTGCGGTGCTGTATTTCGTCGTTCCGACCTTCGGTCACATGCACGCGCTCGCGCTCTTCGTGCTCGCCTTCTGCGTGATTCTCAGCATGTACGGGGGTGGATTCTCGACGATCCCCGCGTACCTGCGCGACCTCTTCGGCACGATTAACGTCGGCGCGATTCACGGTGCGTTGCTCACGGCATGGTCGGCTGCGGGCGTCTTCGGTCCCGTTCTCGTGAACTACATCCGCGAGTATCAGATCGACCACGGCGTCGCCAAGGCCGATGCCTATTCGGTGACGATGTACATCATGGCGGGACTGCTAATCGTAGGCCTGCTCTGCAATCTCGCGGTGCGGCCCGTGCACGAACGCCACCACGTCGAAACGCAATCCGCGCGGGCTTGAGGTAACGCAACGTGGATCGACTTGAAGAACAGATGCGCCCCCAAGACAGCAGTACCACGATGCTCGTGCTAGCGTGGCTTTGGGTCGGCATCCCGCTCGCGTGGGGCGTCGCCGTTACGATTCAAAACGCCCTAAAGTTGTTCGAGTAGCCTAATCAGGGTGACGCTGTTAGTAAACCGATAACCTCGTTTAGCACTTCCGTGGTCGAAGCAATCGCCGCGCTAAGTCCGGGCGCGAGCATAAGGCTGGAGCGCTTCGCCAGCTTCGTCATTGCGGTGAGGCCACCGTCGAGAACCTGCGCGTAACGGCGCGAAGCGATAGGCACCCGTGCCGTCATCGCTGAGTTCAACCACGGGTGCGATCGGCGCGGAGGTTTAGCACCAACGCCCTTCGGTCCAATACCATCCGTGGGCGCCGTGGTGCCAGTGCCCGCCGCACCACGCACCGGCGTGCCGCTCGTAGTGGCCGTGCACCCAAACATACCGGCCGCCGGTCCAGCGATAATAGCCGCCGACCCATACGTAACCAGGTCCGGGCCGAGCCGGCACGGTCTCGTATATCGGCGCAGGCGGACCGGTCTGAACGTAAATGTACGTTTGGGCACTCGCGGGCGATGCGCTAACGATGGAGCCCGCGGCGCAGAGAATCGCTGCAAGAAAAAGCTTTCTCATATTTACCTTTCTTGTCCCCGAGTAGCGGCTGCTATTGCCGATGCTTCATGCTACCCAGCGCCGGGCGATTTTGAACGTAGCGCACGCACGCTTACGGCGTTAGTTCGTAAACGGTTCCCTTCTGCTTCGCGCCGCCCGCTGCGGTCGTGCCGTAGAGTTTGCCGTTGACGGCGATCAAGCTCGAGCGCGGATCGGCGCCTTCACGTATTCCGAAGGTGTGCATCACTTGGAACGCTCCGTCGGGCTTCACCTCAAAGATGGTTCCCTGACGCTTCGTCCCGCCGCTGGGTGCCGTTCCGTAGAGCGCGCCGTTGAGCGCGGCCAGCCCGGCGATCGGCGACGTGCCGTCGTTCTCGCTCAAACTATGGACGATCCGCTCGGTACCGTCGCGCTTCACTTCAAAGATCGTGCCGCAGCAATTCGCGCCGCCGGCGCGCGTCGTACCGTACAGCACGCCGTTGAGTGCGACGAGTTTGCCTTCGGGGCCCCAGCCGTCGTTGTTACCGGCGCCTCCGAGGAAACTGTAGAGTACGCGTTCTTTGCGGTCGGGAGCGATTTCAAAGACAGTTCCAACGTCCTTGGCGCCGCCGACGATAGTCGTGCCGTATAAGTGATTGTCCAAGAGCTCGAGACCCGAGTACGGATTCGCCCCGTCGGCGCCGCCGGAGAAGCTATGCAAGACTTGCTCGTTGCCGTCGGGCGTCACCGAGAAGACCGTACCTTGGTTGTGCGTGCCGCCGTTCTCCGTGGTTCCGTAAAGCGTTCCGAAAAGATCGACGAGATCGCCGCGCGGATAGGCGCCGTTGGCGCCGTTAAAGTTGAACACGATGCGAAGCTTTCCGTCCGTGTTGATTTCGAAGACCGTCCCCTTGCTCGACGATCCGCCGCTCGTCGTCGTGCCGTACAGCTCCTTACCGTGATGGACCAAGCCGGCCATCGGCGTACCGCCGTCGCCGTATGCGCTCGTGAAAGCATGCAGCACACGCTCTGTCCCGTCGCTATCGATAACGAACACCGTGCCGTGCTCGACCCTGCCGCCGCCTCCCTTGGTCGTGCCGTAGAGCTTTCCGTCCCACGCTGCGAGACGTGCGTACGGCTTCGCCCCGTCGTCCTGGCCCTGAAAACTGTAGATCAAGCGATAGGCGGACGCCGCGTGGCGCACCTGCACCGAAGGCGCGGCGCCCGCAAACGGCGTCACCGCGGTTTGGTGCGCGCACGCGACAGGCAGCGCGAGGAGCAGAGCACAAACGGAAAAACGATAGAGCATAGAAGTTTCCTTCGCCGCCGCGCCACGGGCATCCTGAGCCGGGCGCGCCGTTCGCTCAGGATGACGCGCTACGTGTAGCGAAGCAGGCGAGTATGCGCTCTGTCATCCTGGTTGCAATCGTGCTGTCGCTAACGGCGGCGGTGCCGGATCGAAGCCCGTCGGTCGAACATCTCATTCGCCAACGCGTACGCTACGTGTTCGTGATCTATCAGGAGAACCGGTCGTTCGACCATTACTTCGGCACGTTTCCGGGAGCCAACGGGATCTATTGGCCGGAGAAGCGCGTCGCGGGTGCGACGCAATACAATCCGGTCGCCGAGCGCGAAACGCAGGCATTTCGCGTAGTCGCTCCGCAGATCGGACTTCTGAATAACGCGCGCGTGCTCTTCGACGCGTCCATCAGCGGCGGCGCGATGAACGGCTTCGTCGCGCAGGAAGCGGACTGGGCGAGAAAGATGCCGCCCGCCGCGCAAAAAGCGCTCGGCATGATCAATCCCGGCGACGCAGCATTTGTCGGCGACGAGGCGCTAGCGCACGTCGATTGCGACACGATTCCCTATCTTTGGGCGTATGCCAACCGGTTCGCGCTCTTCGATTCCTTCTTTCAAGGAGCGCGGGCACCGTCGACGCCGAGCAACATCGAGATCATCGCGGCGCAGAACGGTGAGACGGAGTATCGGCGCTACGGTACCTCCGGGCCCCCGTACACGGCGCAGCCCGTAGGGGCCGACGCTCGCGGCGTACCGGTATGGGTCGATCTCGATCCCGCCTGGGGGCCGTATAACGATGAGGAGCACAGCGCTCAGCAGCAAGTCGATCAAAGCTACGCCAACGTGTTGCTCAACCTCGAAGGTGCGGAGGCCGGCACCTTGACGAAGTACACGCAGGACATCGGCGACGACATCGCGTTTCTTCGCGCAAAAGGCCAGACTGCCGTGAACTGGATGTGGTACGAGCAGGGCTACGACAACCCAAATGATCCCGACCACCTCACCCTCGTCACGCACCATCTGGCGCCGCATTATTTCGGCTACGTCAAAAACAACCCGACCATGGAGAAGCGCGTCGCAGACATCTCGCGATTTACCGCCGACGTGGCGCGCGGTCTCGGCAGCGATGGCCTCTTCTATCTCAAAGGCGGCTACGGAAACAATCAGCAGCTCAAGCCCGCAAACGCTGCGGAGGGGACGTTTCTTGGCGACGACGATCACCCGGGTGAGTCTGACTCGCAGATCGCGGAGGCCGACGTCGCGGCGCTGGTCGACACGATCGCGCGCAGCAAGTACTGGAGCCAATCGGCAATTATCATCACGTGGGACGATCCCGGCGGCTTTTGGGATCACGTGGCGCCGCCGCTGTGGCTCGTATGCCCCGACGGCAAGCCCTGCGGAAACGGAGAGCGCGTGCCGTTGATCCTAATCTCGCCGTACGCCCGCACCGGCGTCGTGTCAGAGTACGACGACCAGGCGTCGGTAATTAAGTTCGTCGAGAAGCTTTTCGGCCGCACGCCGCTCGCGCAGCTTCCCGACGAGGCGCGCTACATGCCGTACGGACCGCGCGACGCGAGCACCGAAACCGGCGATCTATCCGGCGGCTTCGATCCCGCTCGACTCCGCGGCGAGCGACCGCCGATTCCAAAGGAGCAGGCCGTGATCGGCGACGAGGTCGTCCACAAGATTCCGTCGCCGTGGTCGTGCAGCTCGATCGGCGTAACGCCGGTCGCGCCGCCGCCCGGGGTCTCCGACGCGCCCCCGCCGGGGTTCAATCCGCACGTGTTCGTCGTGCCGACGCCAACGCCGAAGTAGACTAGCGGTGTCGCGCTAAACAGCCCGCATACGGCAGCGGCGTCAGGTGCACATGGCCGCACCAATACCACGGCCACTTCGCGGGTGCCGGCGTCGCGGTCGTGCTCGCGGAGTTGTAGTAATGGAAGAACTTCCGCCGCACCCCAACGCTTTTGGCCATCTTTGCCTGCAGCTGCAACAGGTTCGCGGCGTCGAACGCCGTCAGCCCATAGGCTTCGTCGAAGGAGTAAAGGTTCGTCCATGCGAGCGACGGCAGTCCGAGCGGGAGTACATACGTGGTCGTGTCGGCGATGAGCGGACCCGACGATGCGATCTGGGCGAGCACGAAGGCTGGATTGTTTCCTTGGCTCGGGGTGATGGACGGTACGATCATCGCGCCAATCTTGCCGATTCCGCTCGGCGCGATCTCGAAGGTCGCGTGGTGGATGTGCCCGATGACGAACGCGCTCGGACCGATGCCCTTCGCCGCGAAGATCGCGAGCAGGCGTCGCGTGTAGCGAGCGTTGTAGAGCGTCACCGGTTCGTTCGCGTTGAGCGACGCATACTCGTCGATTCCGAACGGGATGTGCGTGAGGAGCAGCGGATGCTTTCCATTGAGGTGCGCGGTGAGCCAATCGAGTTCCGTGGCGCCGGGATCGCTGCCGCGCCGCCCGCACGCGTTTTCGTAGAGTGCCGACCAGAAGACGCTGTTGAGCACGATGGCGGGCATCGGCGGCCGCGACGGCAGCGTGGCTGTATAGTAGCCGGCAACGGAAAAATCGTGCACGAACCCGGGAGCGGCGCCGTTGCGGTTCACGAGGTCTTCCCACGCCGACGCCATGTGCGCTAGGAACGGGCTCCTGGGTGTGCTCTTATAGTTGCCGCAGTATCCGTCGTTGTTGCCGAGCGTGATGAGAAACTGCGCGTCGGGATAGGTCCGGTCGAACTCCATCGCGAGAAATGCCATGGTTTTGTCGACGAATGCCTCATATGTCGACTCGGGCGCGCCGGGTTCGAGCTTGAAGAACGTATCGCGAAAGTGATGCGCGAGCGAGTCGCCGCCGATGAGTACGACGGGCGGGTTCGGCGCGATTGCCCGCATCGCCGCGAGCGCCGATTCGAGCAGGGCAAAGTTCGTATCTTGAAAGTACGGCACGATCGGTTTATTCGAACGCTCGAGTATCGAGCGCCACTTCGTCGCCGGCGCGCGGACGAGGTCGTTCACCAGCGCGGGCTCGTCGTATGGATTGAAGTGCCAGTCGCTGGTGAAGAGCCAGGTCTGCGATGCCGCCGGCGCGGTCGGTGCCGGCGCGACCGTCGATGCGGAGGAGCACGCCGCGGCGAGCAGCACCGCCGCGAGCCACACGAAGCGCAACGGCACTGTCACGTTCTCGCCCGCTTTAACGCGCCGCCGGTAAGCGGTCGTTCCCGGAGTCGACCGGATGCGCCACGATTCGATAGTCGAACTCGAGATTCGACCGTCCGCGCTCCGTTTCGCGTACCTGGAAGCCGAGCGGAGTCTTCATCGCAACGTAGAGCCCGCGCGTGTCGCCGAGCGGTGTCAGGAAGACGTAATACCAGCGGCGATCCATCACCGAGGCAAATGCTGGGTCGAAACGCACGTCGGCGACGCCGCCCGTCATTCGCGCCGTTCCGGCGTCTTCAATGGTGGCGGATGCGGCTTCCGAAGCATACGCATGCACGCGCTCTCCGCGATCGTTTCGATGCGTCGTCTCGATCGCGCTACCGGCGCCGATGTTGCCAGTGCAGGACAGATTTGCATCTGCATCGATCGTGCAGTTTGCAGGCTGCGTCGAGTTGAATCCGTAGAAGATCGCGGTATGGTGGCTCTCGGCGATCGAGACGAGCGCGACGGCGCCGTGACCCTTCGACTCGGCGGTGACCCCGAAGCCTTTCTCGTTGATTCCGACAACCCCCGAGTCCGATTTTAGCGTCGCGATCCCGACGACGCCGTGACCGTTGAGCGACCTTCCGAGGACGCCGTAGCCGACGCCGCTAGCCTCCGTACTCAGTCCGCGTACGCCCGCCTTACCGTTGGTTCCGCTTGTGACGCCGAGGACGCCGTCGTTGGGACCGATGCCCCAAACACCCAAGGTGCCGTGTCCCGTCGAGCTTCCGCCGACACACGCGGTACCGCTGTTACAGTGATAGACCTTGCTGTTGTCGGGATTAGCGCGCTCCGCGCGGACGACGCTGAGGCTCGATATCGCAACGGTCGCCCCCACGACGAGCATTCCTAGCGCAACTCGGACGCGCCGCGATGATTCAAACATGCGTTTTCTCCTTCGGCCGCACCCTTCAGCATGATCGCCCCGCCGTCCCGGGAAAGCTGCGACCAATGGTCCGCGACATGGGGCTGCTCATCGCGGCGATGTGGGTCGCCTTCGTGCTCTTTTGGGTCTTCGAAGCGACGAAGGCGAAAGCGTCGTGCCCGCGGGTCCGCGCTGCCGAACCTCGTTCGCATTTTGGTTCTCATTGCAATTGCATTCTCGCTGCGACTTGCTTTCGGAGCGCATTTGTTGCGCCACGCGGGCGGCCCAATCGCGACCGGTCCGGTCCCCGCCATTGCCGGAGCAATCGTGTGCGCCGTGGGAATCGGCATCGCGATCTGGGCTCGCATCTATCTCGGACGAAACTGGGGCATGCCGATGTCGTTGCGCGAGGGGCACGAGCTCGTCACCAGCGGCCCATACGCATACGTGCGACATCCCATCTACTCCGGCATCTTCCTGGCCCTCATCGGCACCGCCGTCGTCGAGGCGCGCTGGTGGATCGCGTTTCTCGCACTCTTCTTCATCTACTTCCTCTACGCCGCAACAGTCGAAGAGCGAACGATGCGCGAACAATTTCCGAACGAATATCCGGTATATGCGCGCCGTACGAAGATGCTCGTCCCGTTCGTCCTTTGAAGCCAGCGGCGAACGACTGATTTACCTTCGATTCACCGTGGCGGCACGTTTCGCGGCGTGTTATCGTTGGCTCCTAAGCTGCTTTCGCTGCAAGGAGCCGAGTCGTGTGCCGTACCGTCCTCTCTGCTTGCCTCATAGCACTCACGGCCTCGGGCTGCGGACAATTCGCAGCGCCATCTGCGGGGGAACGCTCCGCCGCTGAGCGCGTGACGACGCCGCGCTACAGCGAAACGGTGCTGTACGAGTTCAAGAGCAGTCCCGATGCGGCGAACCCCGAAGCCGGCGTTATCCTCGACTCGGCCGGCTCGATCTATGGAACGACGATCGAGGGCGGCAAGCATCCGAACTGTTTCGGCGGTTATCATAACGGTTGCGGAACGGTCTATTCGATCGACCCGAGCGGGAACGAGCATTTGGTCTACAGCTTCCGCGGCAAGCCGGACGCGAGCGAACCGTTTGCGGGATTGATCCGGCGGAATGGCATTTTTTACGGCACCACCGCGGCGGGCGGCAGCTACAAGCCCTGCTATACGTACGGCGGCCTGGGCTGCGGTACGGTGTTCGAGATCGACCGCAAGGGCGACGAACGCGTACTTTACGACTTCAAAGGAAGCTTCGGCAGCGGCCCCACCGACGGGCAGGGTCCGATGGGGGGACTGATCGCCGACTCAGCCGGCAATCTCTACGGTACGACGCCATTCGGCGGCGCAAACGAATCGGGGGCGATCTTCAGGCTCGCGAAAGACGGCACCGAGAACGTCCTCTACTCGTTCAGCGGTGCGAACGACGGCGGCCGGCCGTACTCCGGCGTAATTCGCGATGCCGCGGGAAACTTGTACGGAGTCGCCTACTTCGGCGGAAACAATGGGTGCACGGGGGGATGCGGCACGGTCTTCGAGCTTAGCGCAAGCGGGTCGCTAACCGTACTCTATAGCTTTACGGGCGGCAAGGACGGAGGCAACCCGATCGGCGGAATGGTGATGGACGGCGCGGGCAACCTCTACGGTACGGCGCAAAACTACGGAAATCTGAGCTGCAACAAGCGCGGTGGAAATCCCGGATGCGGCACGGTCTTTCGTTTGAGCGCCGCGCATAAGTTTAAAGTGCTGCACGACTTTGCAGGAAGTCCCGACGGCGCGGTTCCGTCAGAGAATCTGATTATCGACTCGGGCGGAAATCTGTACGGGACGACGTCGTTCGGCGGCAACAGCAAGTGTAACGGGGGCTATAGCTGCGGCACCGTCTTCGAGGTCGACGCGCACGGGCAAGAATCGGTGCTTCACACCTTCAAGGGCGGGTCGAAGGACGGTGAGGTCCCGTACGGCGCGGTGAGACGCAACGCCAAGGGCGATCTCTACGGCACGACGGTGAGCGGTGGAACCGGCCCGTGCAACAAGGGCTGCGGAGTTGTATTCGAGCTAACCCCGGGGCCATAGAGGGCGCTATCTGGGCCCCGCCGGAGGCTCACCAGTGAAGACGTTTGCATCCGGAAGCGAAGCCGACGGCGTAACGGTCAGCTTAGCAAACTGAGCAGGCCTGCGAGCTTGGCGAAAAGCGAAATCGCGCAGCTACGTGCGAAGCTGCGCGATTTCGGATTGTCACCTAGCTACTACTGAGGAGATGTTATCTGGTCAACACCATCGCCGCCGCGCAGAGGCAAAAAATGCCGAGCGCTATGCTGAGGACGTCGAAGTGCTGGTTTTTAATCGTTCGTATCATGTCTATTCCCTAAAACGACGCGCAACGAGCGAAGGTTCCAGCCGAGTGCGCGAACCCTAACTTGGGTCATTAAACCGGGGTGAAAACCCCGCGTTTTGCTAGTTCCCGGCGGAAATCGCAAGCCCGCGCGGCGTGTACTTAAAGCGCGACAGCAGCGTCGGCGCGCTGCCTTGCGGATACGGCCAGAGCAGCACTTTTAGTCCGTAGGGTCCGCTGATGCCCGCAACGACGCCGTCGGCGAGGCAGTAGCTGCCGACGTCGAGATCTCTCGGATGCGTCGTGCCGACAACGCTTGCGCGACCGTTCGAAACGGTCAGGCGATAGATCGAGGCGCGACGCCCTAAGCCGCCGGTCTCCACGGTAATATAACTGCCGTCCCATTGCACGCCGCCCGGAAACTCCGTGTGCCGCTCGACGACGACGTTTGAAAACGACGTGCCGCCCTTTGCGAGTTCGTCGAGATAAAACGATTGCGAGCCGCCGATATAACCGTCGACGAACAGATTTCCGCTCGGGTCGTACGCGCCGGCGCTCGGAGTGAACGAAAGCCGATACTCTGCCGGCTCGCCCGCGCGTGCGCCGGACCAAATGTCGACGCGGCCGCCCTCGCCCTGACTGCCGTCGACGCCGGCGAAGACCGCGAGATCCCCGCTCGACGGATCGATCGCACATCCGCTCGCGTAGTTAGGATTGGGGATGCGAATCTTCGCGATGGGCACGTTTCCGCCGTGTGCGAACTCGAAAGCGTGCCAGACGTACTTCTCGCTCTCAACGATCCAGACGTTTCCGGCGCCATCCGCGCATACTCCGGTCGGGGAGCCGCTGAGCGCGAACTCCCCAACCAGGCTACCCTTCGGAAACGTGAAGATCGAGAGTTGCCCGGGCGACTCGAGGCTCTCGCCTTTCGCGTGGGCGACGTAGAGCAGATCTCCGCTAGAGGCAGGCGCCGTGCGCGCAAAAGACGGTACGCCGGAGTTTCCTTGAGTGACGGTGCCGCCGCAACCGGCGACAACTGCCGCCGCGACAAGCGGTATGGATAGCCTCAACCACGCAGTCATCATCGCCTGGCGCCTCCACTCTTTCGTCCCAAAGACTTCGCCGCGCCGATGGAAATCCGCTTCCCCACGCGACGAGCGTAACTCATCCGCGGCAGGGAGTTCGCGCGTACAGGATACATGCGATGGCGAGCCTTCCTCCCTGCGGCCGGCTTTGCGGCGGTCTTTACCGTGGCATCGGCGGCGCACGGCGCGCAAACGACATTGGACCCTCTCGATTCGGCGCGCGGATGGATAAACGGCCGCGCAACGGCCTCCTCATTGAGGGGGCAAGTCGTCGTGGTCGACATATTCACGGTCGACTGCTCGAACTGCCAAAACGTCGTGCCGACGCTACGCTCGCTATACGCCGCCGATCGCGGCCTGGGGTTGCGAATCGTCGGAGTTCATGCGCCCGAGACGCCCGCCGAGCGTACGCGCCCGTACGTCGAAGCGGCCCTCGTTCGTCAGGGAGTCGTCTGGCCGGTAGCGATCGACAACGACTTTACGTTGTGGCGGGCGTTCGGCGCGAGTGCGTGGCCAACGGAGCTCTTCTTCGACCGAGAAGGGCACCTCCGAAAGGCTATCGTGGGGGACTCGCAGGACGACGAGGTTCGCGCCACCGTAGCGCGTTTACTGGCCGGCTAAGCAGCATGCTTCGCTAAGTCTTTGTCAGTCGCGCGTAAAGCGGCACGAGCAGCGTGCCGGCGAGGATGTAGACGAGGACGACCGGCAGCACCATTTTCGTGGCGTTGTTCGCCTGCGCGAGAACGAGCGTCGGCACTGGAAAGCGCGCCGCGAGCATTGCCGCTAGGGTAATGCGCGTATCGTTGCCGGGGCCGCCGAGGAGGTGTCCTACGACGATCGCCAGCGCCACGAAGCCGATGACGATCGCAATCGACGCGATGTGGAATTTCAATATGATCGGCACCGCGACGATCAACACCAAGACGACCAACACGAGTAGCGCAACGTTGGCCAACAGGCCGACGGGCTTCACGAGTGCATCCGCAACGGCGGGCAGATACCGGCGCACTAGCAGCCCGATGAACATCGGCACGGCGAAGAAGGTGAGGCTACGCTCGAGTACGGGCCACCAGGTAAGATTTAAGTTCGTGTCTGCCAGACCCATGCTCTGCACGATCGTAATCGTGAGCGGGATAGTCACGACGGAAATGAGGAACGCCTCAGCCTGCCACGCGAGACCGACGTCGCGATTGCCCATCTTCTTCAACCGCAGCGTCGCCGGCGGCGCCGGCGGTGCGATCGACATCAGCGCGAGGCCGACCCAGATCGTTCTGGGCAGGATTCCGAACGCGCCGAGTCCCGTCGCGATTGCCGGCATAACGACGAACGTCGCGAGGAAGTAACGCGCGTTCAATCCCCACCGCGTTAGGAGCGCTCGCAACTGCGGGCCGCCGGTCTCGACGCCGATATGAAACGTGACGAGCGGCTGCGCGATCAGCACCGCAATGCCGATCGCCGCGATTAATTTCTGCGCCACGCGGTTATCTCCATCGTCTTCGAGAGTATCGCTTTACGCGGTCGCGCACCTGCGCGAGAGGTCCACGGCTACTCCTGATGGTAAATCCTTGCGCAAAACGACTGGGAGGTTTGGAGCGTGATCATACCGCGCAGAGCATTCAGCGCCCCGGTGATTCGCGTGATCGGCGGAATAATCGGGGCCGCGGCAGTCATCGGTTGTGCATTTCTCATGGGATGGGGCACGATCTGGAACGCCTGGATCTACGCCGTCATCGCGCTGGCGCTGGTCTACGCAATCTCGCTGCTCGTCTCGGGAAAGGCCGGCCCCTTTCAGCTCGCGGTCGGCGCCGACGGGCTCTTGAGCGTCTCGAAGTTCCAGTTTCTGGCCTGGAACATCACGGTGCTCTGCTGCTACGTTTGGCTGGCGGCCATCGCGTATTTCAACCACCCCAACTGGTGGTACGCGCTCGTTCTTCCGCACAACGTTCTCTACGTGATGGGTTTCAGTCTCGTCACGCTCGCTACCGCGAAGGGCATCACCGTCTCGTACCTCAACGGCGGCCGAATCAGCAAGCCGCCGGCACACGACGAGAGCAGTCGCCTCGCCTACCTATGCGCGAGCGACGACGGCGTCAGTCCCGATCTCGTGAAGATTCAAATGCTCGCCTGGACCGCCGTGGCGATCGTCATCTTCGTCGCGCGTGTGATTCATTCGGCCTCGCCGTCGGATCCGACCCACGCGATGGCACAAATTCCCGACATCGATCCGGCATTGATGGTGCTGATGGGCCTCGGTCAGGCCGCCTATCTCGGCAACAAGCTTACCGGAAGCGACGTCCCGGTCATCACGACCGTCACTCCGGCGTCGCTTCCGCTCGCAACCGGCGGAACGGTTACGATCGCCGGTTCGAACGTCGACGGAAATCTTACGCTCTGCATTGACGATCTGCCGGTCGGCACGGCCAACGTGCCCCCGCGCGGCACGTCGGCGAGCGTCGCGATTCCGGCCGCGACCCTCAACGGTGCCGGAATCGCCGCCGGACCGCACAAGGTATCCTGTACCGTTGATGGCGTGCAGTCCTCGAACTCGGTCCCGCTGACGATCACTGCTTAGGTAGTCGGCCGCCGCACAAAAAAGAGGAGGGCTCGGATTACGCGCCCTCTGCCGCTTTGCGAATTTCGTTGATGTCGAGTTTCACCATTTGCAGCAATGCCTTCATCGCGCGGTCGCGCTTCGCGGGGTCGTCGCTGCCGACGTACTCGCTCAAGCCCTTCGGCACGATGTTCCAGGCAAAGCCAAACTTGTCACGCAGCCAACCGCATTGGAGGAACTCGCCGCCTTCCGCGAGGCGGTCCCACACTCCGTCGAGTTCTTCCTGAGTGTCGCACGTGACGAAGAGCGCGACGCCGCCCCGCGGCGGAGTGCCGGAGTCGTCGGACCCGCCGACCATGCCGCCGTTGAGCGCCATGAACTCTTGGCCCTCGAGCGTGAACTCGATCATCATCGGCTTGCCCTTTTCACCCGGTCCCGCGTCGCCGTACGGCGTGATCTTGTCGACCTTTGAATCCTTAAATATCGAAACGTAGAAATTGATCGCATCCTCCGCCTCGTCGTTGAACCAGAGCAGCGGAGTGATCTTCTGTTCGGTGCTTACCATTTTTCGTCGCGTCCTTTCTTATGCCGGATGAGCGTCGACGCTCTTTCCGCCGCAGGACGCAACCTTCCGCCCTCAGGACGCGGCGTAAGCTACAGCCTCTCGATCAACGATTCGTCGTCCAGGCGGGCGAGTTCGGGAGGAACCCGGTGCCGCACGCGCGCCGCGAGCGACGCCGCAATCTCGGCGCGGCGAGCCTCGTCCAAGGCATCGCGCCGTTCGAGAAAGCGCTTGATCAGCGCGCGTTCCTCGCCGGTGAGATAGGCGGTTGCGGCGTATGTGGGCTCGTCGCGCTGCGCGAGCGCGCTCGGCGCGGCGAGGCGAGCGTCGCGGACGACGATCGTACCTGCGGCGAGGTCGCCGAGGCGCTTGTTCTCGGGCGAAAGCACGGCGCTGATTGCGGCGATGATGTAGTAGCCGAATATCCACTCGCCGACGCGAATGAGGTTGCGAATCAGCGAGGCGCCGAAGTCGAGCGGATATCCGCCGTCACGTACCACGCGCAGCCCGAGGAGGCGCTTACCGGGCGTCTGTCCGTTCCACGCCGCCTCGAAGACGATAAAGTACCCGAAGAACACGGCGAAAACGATCGCGATCAAGATCGCTCCCGCGATGCTCACCGTGACCTTGTCGGCAACGGACGGTGCGCCGTGGCGAGCGGCAAGCTCGCGCGTCCCGGCCAGAACGAGCGCGCCGAAGATCGCGATCAGCACGAGGATTTGAATCGCTTGGTCGACCATGAGCGCGAGAAACCGGCTCCCGAGCCCGGCGAGCTCGTAGTGAAATGCGATGCTTTCGGGCGTGCGAACCTCAAGCGTCCGATCCATAGCGTCGATTCGTAGGTTCGACGGTGGCCGCTCGCTAACTTTTCAAGCGTTGAAACAGAACACGTTCGTCGCACGCCGCTCGCCCGCGTGGCAGGAACTCGAACAACTGCTGAGGCGTGGCGTAGGCCGCCTGCGTCCAAACGAGATCGAGTATCTCGGCAAGCTCTACCGCGCGACCACGAGCGATCTCGCCTACGCGCAGGGCCGCAACTTTGACGCCGCGCTGCTCGAATACCTGAACCGCGCAGTCGCCCGAGCGCACGCCCAGGTCTATGCGCGCACCTCCGAGAGCGGATTCGCAAGGATCGCCGACTTCTACGCGCGCGCCTTTCCGCGCGAGTTTCGCCGGTCGCTGCCGTTTTTTGCGCTCTGCACCGCGCTCACGGTCGCCTGTGCGGTGGTCGCCTACGTGCTCGTTCGCACGCATCCGAGCGACGCCTATGCGCTGCTGCCGAACTTCCTCGTCTCGGAAAAGATCCGAAAGAGCCTGCACGACTCGAACTTTGCGGTGGAGGCGAGCTTTGCGCCATCGATGTCGGCAGCGATCATCGCCAACAATATCAAGGTCGCGATCATCGCATTCGCGGGCAGCATCACGTTGGGAGCGGCGACGATTTGGATCATCGCCACCAATGGGCTGATGCTCGGCGGTATGGGCGCGCTCTTCACCAACGCCGGATTCGGCCGCGACTTTTGGGCGACGGTCGCACCGCACGGCGTCATAGAGCTTACCGCAATTCAGATCGCCGGCGCCGCGGGGTTGCTGATCGCCGCGGCGATGATCTATCCCGGACGAATGCGGCGACGCGATCTCATCGTCGCAAACGCGCGCCGCGCCGGCACGCTGATCGTCGGCGTCGCGTCGATGCTCGTCGTGGCCGGCACGATCGAGGCCTTCGTGTCGCCGCGGCGGCTGCCTGAATCCGTGCGAATAGCGATCGGGTTAGCCACGGCCGTCATTCTCCTGTATTATTTTGCTCTCGCGGGTCGCCGGAAATGAGCTCTGCCGCGCGCCTGCGGACGTCCGGCGGAAAAGGGCTTGCCCGACGCGCCCGCCAGTCGATGTGTACCGCCGTGAGCTCGCAGACGGCGCACACCTCATAG
>DATASC010000166.1:0-10137 GCA_036269355.1 Candidatus Cybelea sp.
GAGCAGATCCTCACTCGTCGCTTCGGTAGCCATCCACGACTCTGCGGCGTTGGTGCGCGCACCGCCGCCGGCAAGAATCGACGGTAAGAGCGCGGTCTGCGAAGGTGCGATCGCACCGCCGCCCCCGCCGCAGCCGGCAACGAAGAGCGCGCCGGCAGCGAACCCGAGAGCGCGAGACGCGAGCGTAATCCTGTGCATGCTTAGATCGCCTGTATCTTTGCCATCATCCCGGCATCTTCGTGATCGAGAATGTGACAATGGAAGAGGAAGGTGCCTTTGATGATCGGGTCGCGGAAGTCCGCGATAATCAGCGCCGTGCCCGGCTTACCGTTCTTTTGACGATGCGGCAGAACGATGCTGTCGGCCCAATACGGATGCTTGAGCGGAACGCCGTCGAGTGCCTTGACCAGAAAGTGCGCTTGATGCAGGTGGAAGTCGTGGATCTCGTCGCTCAGATTAACGATGCGCCACTCCTCGACCGTGCCGACGTGCACCACGAACAGCGGCGGGTCGCTCATCGTAAAGGCCCGGCCATTGATGAGGAAGTGCGAAGGCGTCTCGCTGAAAATTGCGACGCGCCGGTGCGCGATGGGCGGGAGCGGCGTATCGTAGACGTTCTGCGGAAGCGGCGCCCCGACTTTGAGCGGCCCGATGACCGCTGGCGGCGCGCTCTTTCCTTTCGGCTTCTCCATTTCGGCGAGCTTCAGTTCGGGATCGTGATCGCCGACCGGTCCGCTGTCGTAACAGAGCGTTTTGAACGTCGCACGGCCGCTGCTCGGTCCGGTGACCACGAACTCGGCGCGCGCGGCGACCGGAATTACGATATCCTTCACCGTCTTGGTCGGCGGCGTGCCGGGCCACGTATCGAGCGCGAAGCCGTCGATCGCGACGATCACCATATCGCCGCCGTAAGAGAGATCGAGCGTCTTGTGCCCCGCCGCGTTCACCACGCGGAAGAACTGCTTTTCGCCCGGTGCGATGGTAATGACCGGATGATACGCCCCGTTGAGCGTCGTCGTTAAACCAAAGTCCGAACCGCACGGTTCGCTGTTGATCACTTGCGGCTTCGCGATGCCGGATCCCGACGACATCCCGGACATTCCGCCGGACATATTGTCGGACATATCGTCGGAGAGGCCGTCATCGTCGCCGCGCGGCACGGCGTTGGCGCCGACGCCGGTGGAGCGCACGATGATCAGGCGCTCCTTCATCTTTGCGAGGCTCGGAATATGCTTCTCCAAGCCGTTGACGACGAGTGCGCCCGACATGCCGCCCGATCCCACCTGATAGGTCGTCTGCCCGTGCACGTGCGGGTGGTACCAGTAGAGTCCCGGCTCTTGATTCTTGGGAATATGCACGACGTAGTGCAGCGTCTGGCCCGGCTTCGCCAGCGTTCCGAGAACGTCGTCGCCCGGCGCTCGCGGTGAGGATCCTAATCCGTGGAAGTGGATGTTGATGTCGTACTTGTCGCCGTGCCGGCCGACGAGCTCGTCGGCGATGTCCATCTCGATCGTATCGCCGGGGTTGACGCGAATCGTCGGCGATACGCCGCCCAAGCCCTTATAGACGAACTGCGGAAAACCCGTGGCGCCGCTCAACGTCACCAGCATCGAGACTTTCGCCACGCCCTTGACCGAATTGACGACGGGCGGCTCGGGAAGCTCGTTGACGTTGCTGTCTCGAGTTGGTCCGTGCCCCGCTCCGTTTTGCGAGAGGCTCGGCGGCATCGGATTCATCGGCGCGCTCGAGTGTCCGCCGCAGGCGACCAGCCACGCACCGACGACGACAAGTGCGATGTAACGGCGCATCATAACATCTCCTCTCACGGCGCTGCGGTCACCGCGGCGCCGTACCCTAAAATAGCAATCTTCTTCGCCGGGGAACCGCCGCCGGGATAAGCCCAGATGCCGACGTCGACGCCATAATCGGGACCGACGATTCGGTCGCCGTCGATCCAGAACTGGCGCACGCTTCTGGTGCCGCCGAGCGTCGTCGCGCCGGTCTTCGTCGCCTTCCTACCACTAATAGAAAACTGATAGACGACCGTTGGTGAGAGGCTCGTATCGCCGATTGCGAGGTACTTGCCGTCCCACTGAACTTGGCCCGGCATTTTGATCGATTGGTCTGCCGTCAAATCGACTAACGCTTTGGCCCCGTACGACAGCTCGGCGAGCTGAAAAGTTCCATCGCTCTTTTTACCGTCGAGATAAAGATTGCCCTTGGCGTCGTAGCCGCAGAAGTAACCGTTCTTCATCGCCGTGTCCGTGAACGTCTTCGCATCGCGCCAGTGGTTGTGGGTGCTGCGGTGGAAAATCGAAAGCACGATACCGTTCGGGCCGCCCGCAACGGCGATATCGCCGTCGACCGGGTTCACCGAGCACCCCGACGGAAGACCCTGCGTGCTCAACGCCGCGCTCGGCGTCGTGCCGCCCGGCTTGAATTTGTCGATCTGAAATGCCTCGATGTCGGCGACCCACACGTCGCCGTCCGTATCGACGCACTCGCTGCGCGGCTTACCCAGGTTGGTCAACTTTCCGACGGATTTACCATCGGGATAGCTGTAGATTGCCACCGTGTTGGTCTTCACATCGGAAAGATAGACCAACTCTTTACTGGCCGCTCCGCGCGCGTTCGCTGACGCTGAGAGCGGAGCTTCGGCACGCGGCGAAAAACCGCCACAGCCGGCGAACGCGAGCACCATCGCAGATGCCGCGAGCATGCGAATATTCAAAGGCGCACTCTCCATCGGGAGCTGGTTGCTTCGACGCATCTCATCGACACACTCCTCGTCGTATAACGGCGGCGAAAGCTCGTTCGTTCGGCCGCCACGGGCCCGCGCTCTTTAGCCAAAGGGGTGAGCCCAGCCCTTCGGCCAGGAGACGCTAGCTCGCTTCGGTGAAGAAGCAATCTGATGGACGCGAAGCCTTCGAATCCTGCGCTGCCGCTGGTCGTGACCATCGCGTGGGGAACGCTGCTGGTGCCCGGACTCCTCTCGCTGCTTTTTACGCCGATGATGTTCGACGCGCCGGGCTCGATGGGGAATCCGACGACGTACCTGATCATTCTGCTCGTTGCGTCGTTCCCGCTTTTATGCGCCGTCTCGATCGCCGGCTCGTGGATTCTCTGGAACCGTCAGAAACGTTCGCCCCAACGGTCATCGCTCGTCGGCCCCATTATCCTGGCATGCCTTCCGCTTCTACCCGCGGCGATCGTGATCGTTCAGGCGATTCCTACCATCGGCACGCAGCCGTGGGGACTGCATACCACGATCATCAGGCGCTAACGAACTATTCGCGCGTGCCTCGCTGGACGCTGTAAACGACCAGATCCCAAGCGTTCCGAATGCCGACTAGTAACATCAGCAGCACCGCGCCCGCTTCGACGTGCGGTCCGAACGGGGCGGCCTTCCAAATCATCACCGCAGCCGCGCCAAGCGCGGCGTAGCTTACATACGGCAACACGACGTACCAGACGAGATCGTCGAGGCCAAGCTCGTTCTCGCGCCAGATCCGGTACGCGCCGCTGGCGACCATATAGACGATGCCTCCGAGTGCGACCGCCCCGACGAGTGCGCCCAATGCGGCGGGCGCGGTGTCGGGCATCAACATGAGCATCGACACGACGATGATCGTTCCGAAGAAGACGACGATCGGTGTGTGGAGCGCCCGCGTTACCTGAGCGCCCTGCTCGGTGGCCAGCGAGCGCGATCCGAGAGACAACACGACGAACATGAGGCCCATCAGCGTTGCCGCTATGCCGGCGGCAACGCTGTAGAGTTCGTGCCAATGCTGGAGTTTATCGTAGCTCATGTGGTTTGCGGTGCGCCTGGTAGATTCGAAGTTTCTACCGTTCGCCCTAGGTCACGGTTACTCGTCAGCCGGCATTTTCGCGGAAAACGAGACCGCCGCACCGAAGAATCTCTCTTAGTTAGCCATCAAACGAACGCGAGGGTAGTCGAATGCGCTCAGAGTTCTATCGCGCTATCGCGACGCTCATAATATTGGTTTCGCCGCTCGGCGCCTCCGCGGCAAGCTCGCCGTCAGCCTCGGCAACCATGGCCTTTTCGCAAGGACAAGCCTATCAGCGGCTCTTCGAAGATCACGTTATGCCGGGAACCTGCGGCATAGTGCTGGAGCGACCGCAGTGCAACGCAGACTTCCGCACGATCCAAGCGATGCAGGGTCCCGATCCGACCGACGCCGCGATGACGGCTTGGCTCGCGACCGGCGCTTTGGCAGATGCGGTTAAGGACGCGAATGGAACGTACGTGCCGGATCGGGCCTGGACGACAAATCCGGATTTCGCGTGGTGGTATTCAGCCGGACTGGTTTCGATCGCAGCCGGCATGCCGCAAAATGAAGGTACGACAGAATACCTTGCGCACTTCCAAGACGTGATGGCATCTCATGACGGCCTCGCACCGGTCGAATATAAGGGTCTGATCTTGGCAAGCGGCACACCATTTGCGCGACTGCAGCCGCTTCAGGCCGCGCTGCTTCGAACGATTCCCGCCGCGCCGTATCCAGCTCTTGAATTGCATGCCGGCGCGAAAGGCGACGTTCAGCTCGGAATCTACGAAAGCACGCTGCAAGAGCTTCTCGACAACCCGCTCGCGCTCTCGCGCCCCGAAAGCCGTGCGTTTGGTTTGCTCGTCGTGCGTCAACTTCAAGCGATTAACGATGCTTACGGCACGGGCGCTTCGCTTGCCGTTGTCTCCAAGCCACTCTCGGGAGACATCCCAGATACCGCCGGCATCAACGCGATGCGCGACGCGCTTTCACGGGCCGTATCAACGAAATGGCCTCTCGCACGGCGCCAAGCATATGTGCTCGGAGCGTTTACGGCGCAAGTCGCCTACAACGCCGCTGTCCTTCAGGACCCCGCAGCCGATGCGATGTTCCGCGGAGCCGGCGCATCGCTTGGGTACGACGGAATGTCGCCGGTCGTTGCGGCCGACCTCCAGGTGTTAAGGCGCATACCAAACGCACGCGAAGGTGGTGACTGGAAAGCCATCAATGCGGCAGGGTCACGTGCCGTCGTCGACATGATCGCAACGCCCTGATTCTCCCGTGCGACGACAAAGGCGCCAACGCTCGTCGACGTGTAGGTCCATCAGGCGACAAAGGAGGCGTGCGAAGCACACCCGCACTTACGCGTTCATGAAGATCGGACTCGCGTTGCTCGGGTGGGGCGCCTTGTCGCTGAGCCCCGCACTTTCATCTGCTCCGGCGACGCCTGCGGGAGCGCTGAAGACTTCATCGTGCCGGGTCGGACAAAGCCACGCGGCCGCGATCTGCGGCACCCTGACAGTCTTTGAGGACCGGTCGGCCGGTAGCGGACGCACGATCGGCATTTATTTCATCGACATCAAAGCGAAACACACGTCCGACCGCGCGATCGTCTTTAATCCGGGTGGTCCCGGCGCCTCGGCTACGGAGCTAGCCCCCGACTTCGCCGATGCGACGTCGGGCGCGATTGCGACGCTCCGCGATCACTACGATATCTTACTCGTCGACAATCGCGGCACGGGAAAATCGGCTCCGCAGCAGTGCAACTTTGCGCCAGCGGAACGTCCCGAGCTTTTTTTCAGCCAGGTATGGCCCGACGCAATCGTAGACGCGTGCCGCGCTCGTCTGGCAGCTAACGCCAATCTGAGCCTCTACACGACCAGCATGGCTACCGACGACTTGAATGACGTACGCGCCGCCCTTGGCTACCCGAAGCTCGTGTTGTACGGCGGATCATACGGTACGATCTTTTACCTCGACTACGTCCGTCGCCATCCCGAGACCGTAGAGAGTGTCGTCCTTGAAGGCGTTGGGCCGCCGCACTTTTACGTCATCCCGCTCCCGATGGCACGCGGAGCGCAGACCGCAATGGCCCAGCTCGAACAAACTTGCAGCCAGGATCCAACGTGCACCACGCACTTTCCCGATTTCGGCCAGCATTTTGCGGCCGTGGTTCAGCGCTTCGACGCCGGTCCTGTCGGCTTAACCGTACGCAACCCTGTGACGCACCTCCCGCAAACCGTGCAGCTGACTAAGGAGGTCTTCGCCGAAACGGTCCGCCACGAGCTATACTTCCAGTCGGGTGCCGCGTACATGCCGGTAACCATCGAGCGTGCGTATCACGGCGACTACACACCCCTTGCCGAGATGGTCAGCCAAATGGCGCTTCTTTTCGCGAACATTCAGGCGAACGGCCTGAATCTCTCGGTTAGCTGTTCCGAGGATATCCCGTTCATCACCGAAGCCGACGTCGCCGCGTACAGCGCCGGTACATTCGAAGGTGACGTTCGGGTATACGCGCAGCAGCGTGCCTGCAAAATCTGGGATGTCGCTCCAGCACCAGCCAGCTTCCAGGAACCGGTGCACAGCGACGCACCGATTTTGATGATCTCCGGCAGCGACGATCCGGCGACGCCGCCGCAATACGGCCAACAGGCGCTCGCCTATTTGCCGAACGGGCGCCAAATGCTCGTCCCCGGCGCCTCGCATGACAGCGATTTGCCGCCGTGCGTCGACGCGATCATCGTCGCGTTTATTAGTGCCCGATCTGCCTCGGGACTCGACCTGGTTCACTGCGCCACGAAGTACAAGCGTCCCTCGTTCGTCACGCTCGCCTACGACGAGCCCGCCGCCGGAGAGAACACCGCGCTCACCAAACGCCTTACAGCAATCCTCGACGAGATAATGCGCGGACGGATCGACCGTTCGCAGTTGACACCCTCGGCTTCGAAAAAGTTTCCGGATGCGATGCTCAAGGGGCTGGCATCCGACTTCGCAGGGCTCGGAGACCTGCAGGCGATCGTATTTAAGGAAACATCCGGGTCGGGGAAGGCGCGGATATACAGCTATCTCATGCGCTTTGAGCGAGGGAACGTGCTGGCGACCTTCACACTAGAGTCTTCAGGGCCCATATCGGATATCGATCTGTCGGGATAGTAAGCTGTACTGCTGCGCATGGCGCTAATGTTTAGTGCTGGGCCACCGCCGACATGTTTCGTAGTGGGCCTGGTCGGATTCGAACCTACGCGCAACCAGTTATGAGCCGGCCGCTCTACCGCTGAGCTACAGGCCCCAGCGCGCGCGTTATTCAAGGCGCAAGGCCGGACAGCCCCCACGCCGCGCTTGTGTTCTCCAAAAATGGAGTGTATAATCTCCATAAAAGGACCACGCCGCAAATGACCGTTCTCGCCTATCCGGAAACCCGCTACGCGCCCGAGCTCGTCGACATTACGTCGACGGAGGAGCGCAAGCGCCTCGGGCCGTCCGCCCTCAAGGCCTTCTTCAATATCGTCAAGCTCTGGCATCTGCGCGACGAGGACGCGATGCGGCTGTTGGGCGGGATGGCGAGCAGCACGTACTACGCGATGAAAAAATCACCGCGGCGAACGCTCGACCCCGACACAATGCTGCGCATCTCGTATCTCATCGGGATCTTCAAGGCGCTCAACATCCTCCACAGCAAGGCGCTCGCCGACCGCTGGGTGACGCTCGCGAATACCAACCCGGTCTTTCACGGTGCGGCGCCGCTCGACTACATGGTGCGCGGCGGCATTCCGGCGATCCAACTCGTGCGCCGGCTCCTCGACGCGCGCCGTGGCGGCATCTAAGTCTCTACCTCCCAGCTCGCTCGTTCGCCGCAGCGAGACGCACCGGTTCATAGCCTCGAAGCACGGCGAAAGCGTACTCTCGCGCATCGCCGATTCGAGCCGCCATCTCGACGACATCTTTAAACTCGACATCGCAACGAACGAACGCACGCTCGTCGAGAGCGGCATCCCCAGCGGTATCGACGTCCACGAGCTCGTCTTCGGCTTGCCCTATTCACAAATCGTCAACGCCGCTTTTACCCATCCGCACCCGCTGGGCAGCCGCTTCAACGGACCCGATCGCGGCGCATGGTACTGCGGCTTCGAAATCGCGACGTCGATGGCAGAGATCGCGTTTCACAAAACGATCGATCTGCTCGAAGTGGGCGTCTTGGAGGACGACGTCACCTACGACGACTACACTGCCGACTTCAGCTCCGAGTTTCACGACCTGCGCGGGACTAAGCGCTTTGCGAAATACTTGGATCCAAGAAGTTACGTCGCATCGCAGCAGCTCGCCGAAGAGCTCCTCGCAAAGGGATCGCTCGGCATCGTCTATCCCAGCGTGCGCAACGCCGGCGGCACGTGCATCGCCTGCTTTCGGCCGGCTCTGGTAACGAACGTTCGCCGCGAATCGACCTACCGCTTCGTTTGGAGCGGCGAGCCCGAACCGGCGATCGTACCGCTATAATGCAGCTCACTCGCGCCGATTTCGAACGCGTCGTGGAAGAAGCGCTCGAGTCGTTACCGAAGCGCTTCGCCGATCTCGTCGAAAACGTCGCCATTTCAGTCGAAGAGGAGCCGACGGCCGAAGACCTCGACAGCATCGAGGACCCCGACGAAGACACGGAGCTGCTCGGCATTTACCGGGGCGTTGCGCTGACCGATCGCACGCACGACATGCCGCTGCTCCCCGACGAGATCGCGGTCTTTCGCGGTCCGATCAATCGCGTAACGCGCTCGTGGCGCGAGGCCGTCGAAGAGATCCGCGAGACGGTCGTCCACGAGCTTGGCCATTACTTCGGGCTGAGCGACGACGATATGCCCGACTAAACGTGCGCTAATCGTACCTTTCGCGCACCGATCGCCAGGGCGAAAAGAACCACCGACGCCACCGTGAATTCCGGCGCATAGGCGACTTGGGTGAAGTCGAACATCGTGCGGTTCATCGGACCGAGGTACCAAAGCAGGAGGTAGGAGATCTCGAAGAGCCGCGTCGTCCCGGAGATCGCTCCACATGCGAGCGCGAGCGTCGGAACGAAGAGGGCACCGGCGACTACTCCCTCGATCCCGGCGAGATTGCCGGCAATCGCGAAGTGAATCAACGAGCCTGCCGCAGTCGCGAGCGCGAGCAGTATGCCGGCGAGCCATTGCGCGACGAACTGGCGGCGAATCGGGTGTAGCGTCGGATAGACGAACTGCTCGGTGGCGTTGACGGATTCGCGCGTGCCGAGCTGCGACCACTGCAGCATCGGCCAGATCCACGCAAGGCCGATCGCCAAGCTCTGCCCCTTGGCATCGGCGAAGAGCTGAAACACGCAAAGGCCGGCTGCAACCGCATACCACCAGATGCTCAACCCGCGCACGAGCAGCCGAAACTCCGCAAGCACGATCGCGCCGAAGTCGCTTCCGCACAGCAGATCGAGCAGCGGGGCGCTGCATCGTTCGCGCAGGGACTCCCAACGAAGTGCGAGCGCGCTGCTCCTGCGGCGCTATGCCGTGCGAACGGGCCTCGCGAACCGATCGAAGAAGAGCGCGGCACCGGCGGCGACGACGAGCGCAACGCCGAACCAGGCGAGGCGGCCGAAAACATCGCCCGCGGGCCAGTGGAAGCCGGCGAACGTAAAGAGGTGCGGTACGGTCTTCCGGCCTACGAGGGCGCCGATCTCGACCGAGTTAGGGCTCGCGTGTGGATCAACCGCACGGAGGGCCTGCCAAACCTGACGCATCACGAGGTTTAGCCCGAGCATGTCGCGCCACCACGGAACGGGGCGCAGTTGGCTTTGCACGCTCCAAACCAAGTACCAAATCCAAAGAAAGAAATAGGCGACGTTTCCCAGACCGCCGCGCAGCCACGGAATCATCTCGAAGAAGACTGCGATCGCCGCGACCATCGCCATCAGTGGAAGAACCACCAGCGCGAACGGCGCGATGATCTGGCCGAGATGAAGCGCGTAGCTCTCGCCGCGCACGAACTGCATCGCGACCGACGTCACGCAGAGAATCGCCGTCATCGATCCCAGCACCAGAAAGTTGCTGAGCGTCTTGCCGAGCGAGTAGTCGACTCGGCCGAGCGGCGTCGTGGCGACGATCTCGCCGACTCGCGTCGCGCGGTCGCGCTCGACCGCGCTCTTGACGTTATAAAAGCCGAAGAGCGAGAGGAGCATCGCCGCGAGCAACGCGTACGACGCCCCGATCCATGCCGAGTTGTAGAAGCCGCGGTGCCCGTCGATGAGAAACGTTTCGTAACCGGCGTTGCGCCCCGGAACGAGCAGCGTGCCGATCAGGATCGTCGCGGCGACGGTGGCCAGATACTGATAGCG
>DATASC010000167.1:0-3910 GCA_036269355.1 Candidatus Cybelea sp.
CCTGAATCACGATGACGACGTGCTCGATCGGCGAGCCGCCGGGTTGTCGCAGATCGCTCGGCAGAGCCGGCGCGCCCGCGAAAGAACCTCCTCGTCCGCCGCAAGAGACGCCACCCGCGATCACGGCGAGCAAGGCGAAAACCGATCCGGCGACCCGAACCCGCACGAACGCGCTATTCGGTATCGGGCGCTACGCCCGATGGCTTCTGTCGCAAGAAGAACTGAGTAGCATACTTCGCCTGAATCCTTTTGAATGCACGCGGCGACATGTTGAAGTCGAAGGCGTTTCCGATGCTTTTGGCCCGATCGTCCTCTTGTCCCAACGACGTCAGACCCCAGTTCGTCTCGACGAACTTGAGCACGCTCGCCGTTTCGTATTGCGAGTGCTCGACGTGCGCCTTGACGTACGGAGAGATGACGATCATCGGAAAGCGGAATCCGAGCCCGCCCTGCTCGTCGTATAGGGGCGGCGGCACGTGATCGAAGTAGCCGCCCCAGTCGTCCCAGAGCACGACGATCGCGCTGCTCTTCCAGTATTTGCTCTCGCCGACGGCGTTAACGATCGACGCTACCCACGACGGGCCGGTATCGATCGGACCGTTTTTATTCTTCTCGTCGGGGTGATCGGAGTTGGCGCCGTCGGGTGTGACCCAACTCACCGCCGGAAGCGCGCCGTTCTTGATGTCCGCGAAAATCTTCAGGTCGCTATCGGTGACCTTCGTGCCCCATTCCTTGCTGTGGCGGACGTTGTCGATGGCGTCGAACGCGCTCCAGATGCCGGAGCTGCCGGCTTTGGGATCCTTCCACGAATAGACCTTGTTCGCGTAGTACTTCCACGAGATGTTGGCGGCATCGAGTCGATCCCGAATCGTTCCATTCGGATAGGTGAGGCAGGGGAACGGTCCCTGCTTCTCCTGTCCGGACGTCGTCAGCACCGGCACCGTCGAATTCGTATACGCATCGCAGCCCCACGGAAAGCCGGTCGGATCGTCGACCAGGCTCTCGTACGAGTTGATGGCGGTTCCGCCGGCGATCAGCGTCTGGTGCGCGGTAAAGCTTTCGCTGCCCTGCGTTTGAAAAGCGTTGTCGGCGAGCACGTACTGCTGCGCCATCGTCCAATAGGGTTTGATGTCCGCCGGATCGACGTACTGGTACGTGTAGGTGCAGGTGGCCTGAGGCCCTTCTCCGTTCGGACCGAACTTCGTGACGTCGGAGCCGTCCATCGCACAGGGGTTCGACGCGCTCGGTCGAGAGGCGGACGAGTCGCATTCCAGGAGATATCCGTCGATGTAGTTATGCGCGAGATCGTTGTCCCAGCCGAAGTTGTTCGGAAAGCCCTTGCCCGTCAGCGTAACTTCCGTCAAAGCGACCTTCGTGCGCGTCTTGATTACCGGCTGCTTCGCTGCCGCGCATGACTTCGCGATCGACGTGGGCATCGGCGCGGCATATCCGTACGTGGCACCGTTTGCGTTCGGGAAGGTCGCAAAGAGGTCGTCGAAACTGCGGTTCTCCTGAATGACGACGATGACGTGCGAAATAGGAGAGCTTGCCTTGGGTCCCTGCCCGGAACCGGTCGGCGGCAGCGCGCCGCCCGCAGACCCGGGAGAACCGCCCCCGCTGCAGGAGACAATTCCGGCCGCAGCGCCAAGCAAAAACAAAAAGAGGGACGGGATACGCAATCGCAAGCAGGCACCTACCATTCAGCCGCCGCTACTTGGGCGTACGGCAGGCGCCTCTCCTTTTCTTAAACGCGGAAGTTGACTATGTTTATGGTTTCGCCGCGCGTTGCGCCGGCACGTGATTAGTCGTAGCTTTCGCGCACTGTCTCGAGCAGCGTTTGACCAAACTCGACGATCGCGCCATCTCCGTCCAGCACGTCGACCGCGAATCCCGGATAGAAATTAACGAATCGATCCTGTTTCCATCGCGCGACCGACCACCGATCGCGCGCGCCTTTCTCGAACGGCCACGACGGCATGCCTTCGCGGTCCGAGCGAATGTCGCGACCATCGGCCGTTTTGATGCGCACTTGAAATCCCTCGACGCGCGCGATCTTCATCTCGAGCGTTCCAATCTTCAGAACGCACCGATTCCCTTCGGAGTGCCCCACCCCGTGCACGTCGAGTATTGACCGTAGCCGTAACCGGAACAGCCGGAGATGTCGTAGAGAGATTTGTGATGCTTCTTCAACCAAAAGGTCCGGCCGCCGTCTTGGGCGGCGGCGTTTCCGGCTAACCCGAATACGCCGGCAATCAGCGGCGCCGCGGCGCTCGTGCCGTCAATCGTGAACCATCCGCCGTAACCGTAGCTGTCGTACTCTGCAATGTTTGTCGCGACTGCAGCCGCGTCGTTCGCAAGGCGGTAGCTGCAGTCCGTGTCGTGCTGCCATACCGGCTTCTTGATGGCCATTGCACAGCCGCCCGGAGTACTCCAGGCCGTCTCGCTGTAGCTCGAGCCGCTCTTCGAAAGCGTCGTGCCGCCGATCGCCGCGACGGTGTCGAAGTCCGCCGGCGCGGCCTCTTGGCTTCCAGTGTCGGACGCGGCGGCTAAGTACGCAACGCCTTTATGGCTGAAGGCACGCTTCGAACCGCACGTTGTAATCCCAAGGCACGCCCAGCTGCTGCTCACTATATGCGCGCCGAGCTTAACGGCCTCCGCTTCTGCCGTATCGAGATCGCTAGTATCGGCACTGTTCGCTTCAACGAGATAAATCGTGCACAAGGGACACGTCGCTGAGACCATCTCCACGTCGAGATCGCTCTCGATACCCCAAGCACTCGATCCCCGCGGAAAATTTGACGTCTTTCCGTCTTGGTTGAATTTCGTGAGGTTTGCCGTCCCTAGACCGAACTGCGTGCGATAGGCAGCGAGATCCGACGCAGCGTTTGGATTGTCGTACGCGTCGACGACCGCGACGATTTGCCCCGAACCCTTCGTCGTTGACGGCAGGTCATAGCGCGCCTGAAAATCAGCCGGCCCCCACCCGGCGACGTTGGGGTGCACCCGACCGCTTACGATGAGCGTGAGACACCTCGCTTGGTTCGGCCGCGCCGCGGGGCAGGCGGGACGAGCGGCGCCCGCCGGAGAGGCTGCGCCAACCATTCCGGACGTCGCAGACGGTTGAGATGGAATGCCGGACGAAGTCCCGCTACACGCGGCTAGCGACGCGGCAAGGAAGGCCGCGCTCACGACGATGTGTTGCCTGAACGGGTTCATGACCTAGGCCCCCCAATAAATTTCGGGCTGACTGGATTCGAACCAGCGATCTCTAGTCCCCCAGACTAGCGCGATAACCAAGCTTCGCTACAGCCCGTCTACGTCGGCTCGCCGCTTCGGCTTCTTCTTGCGCGTTACTCTTCCGCCGACCGCTTCTTTGAGGGAACGTCCGGCCACGAACGCGGGAACCTTGCGCGCGGCAATCGTGATCTTTTCGCCGGTCTTGGGATTTCGCCCCTCGCGCGCCTGGCGCGCGCGGACGACGAAGCTTCCGAAAGGGTTCAGCGCGACGCGATCGCCCTTCTCCAAAGCTCCTTTGATTTCGTCTAGGATTAAATCGACGATCGCACCTGCACGGCGGCGCGACAGCTCCGCTTCGACGGCGACGGCGTCAATTACATCTGCTTTCGTCAACGTCGTATCTCCTCGAGATTCGGGCGGCACGATGAAGAGATCGCTCACGGGAGGCCGCCTCGCGAGGGTGTTGGCTATCGCTTGAGGATCTCCGCTAATGCGCGCAACGCGAGCGTATAACCGGAGGCGCCGAGTCCGCTCACGACGCCACGGCAAGCGGCCGCCGTCACGCTGACGTGACGAAACGCTTCGCGCGCCGCTACGTTCGAAAGGTGCACCTCGATAGCCGGAAGCCCGATAGCCGCGATTGCATCGCGAATCGCGTACGAGTAGTGCGCGT
>DATASC010000168.1:0-7752 GCA_036269355.1 Candidatus Cybelea sp.
GAAGATGCCCGACATCAACGCGAACGACATCGACGCGGCGAAGAAGATCGTCGCTGGAACGGCGCGCTCGATGGGTGTCGAGGTGGACGCGTAAGATGCCGCAACATCACGGAAAGCGTTTCAAGGCAATCGCCGCGGCGCTCGACAGCCGCCGGCTCTTTTCGACGCCCGAAGCCGTGGCCGTCGTGAAGCAGCACGCAACCGCGAAGTTTAACGAAACGGTCGAGGCGCACATTCGGCTCGGCGTCGATCCGAAGAAGAGCGATCAGAGCGTCCGTGGCACGGTGCTCCTTCCGCACGGAACGGGACGAACGGTGCGCGTGATCGCGTTCGCGAAGGGCGACAACGCCAAGGCCGCGCAAGAGGCCGGGGCCGACGTCGTCGGCGATCAGGATTTAATCGACCGCGTGAAGGGCGGCTTCACCGAGTTCGACGTCGCCGTGGCGACGCCGGACATGATGGCCTCCGTCGGTAAAGAGCTCGGAAGAATTCTCGCGCAGAAAATGCCGAACCCCAAGGCCGGAACGGTGACGCCGAACATCGCCGCGGCGATTCGCGACATCAAGGCCGGTAAGGTCGAGTTCCGTCTCGACAAGAGCGGCATCATTCACACGATCGTCGGCAAGGCGAGCTTCGACGAAGCACAGCTCATCGAAAACGTTACCACACTGCTCGACGCGATCATGCGCGCGAAGCCGTCTGCGGCGAAAGGCACCTACCTGCGCAGCGTCACGCTGGCGAGCACGATGGGTCCTGGCGTCAAGGTCGATCCAAACCGAGTAAAAGTAACCGCGTAAAATAGAACGGCTGCGGCGTGCCGCAGTGGCATAACGTGCTGGAAAAGGTCGAGGGCGCTCTTAGTAGAGGAGAGCGCCCTCCGCTTTCTGTTTTGGTACTAGTTAGATCGGATACGGTGGGTATGCGCCGGCGCCAAACGGGTCGGCAAGGCCACTACTGGACGTTTCATCTTTCACACGTCCCCTTAGGTTGTATTCCGCGCCGACTACGGCAGACTGCAGTGCTAACCAAATCTTTCTCCCGTTCTTCGTCAAAGCGAGGCCGAAGCCGGGAGCGTTGGCATACGAGAAGTGGGTTATCGGCGATCCGGTGTACGGAGGCGCGTATTCCGAGATCGTCCCGGCGCCGCTGTCGTTTACCCACAGGTTGTCGTTGGCATCGACGGCAAGGCCTCCTTGATAGCCAGATGGAAAAATCGGAAGGGTCACCGGCGTCGACGAGGTTGCCGTAAACTCGTCGATGGTTGGGCTCGAGGTAGATGAGTTGGCGCCCAAGTCGAAGACGTTGCCGTTGGCGTCGGCGGCAACACTCATATACGAGCCGCTAATATTGGGATCGGTTAGGCTGCTCGTCGGAGACGTCGCGCCTCCTGCGAAAGCCTGAATGATCCCGCTCTCGTTTCCAACATAGACCGTGCCCCCAGGGGCGATTGCGACGGCAGTGCCGCCGTAACTCGTAACAACGGCGGAAAGCGACTCGTAAGCGGTCGTCTGATGCTTGTGGAAGACCGAGACCAGATTGTTGTCCCAGTTCGATACGTAGACGTCGCCGTTCGGCGCAACCGCTATTCCATCTGGCCCATTTAAACCAGAAAGTTGTGTGACCGGCGCCTGATTCGGACCGATTTGGGAATATACATCGACGACGTCGTTGCTATAGTCGCTGATGAAGAGCAGTGCTCCCTGTGGAAATGTTGACGTATTCAGACGCGGCCGCTTCGGCGTGTGGGGCACTTTGTGCCCGACGGCTGGAATCGCGCCTGACCTTGACTTTACCTGGTCGCCGGCATTCGATAGGCTCGGCGATGCTGCGCCGCCCGCGCAGCTTGCGAGCGCCAACGATGCAATGAGGCTCCAGATGCGCCTTGTACCTTGCATGGGGGACCGTCCTTTCTTTCACATGCGGGAATGAACTAGGTCTGACGGTAGCCGTTTGCCGTTACAAAAGCGTTACAGTTTGGAAGGCGAACCAAAGCAAGCGGCGAAGCTGCGGGCCAAGGCAAGAGGTCCTTTACGATCGCTTCGGAGTTGCGCATTACTCCGCTCAAAGTGGAGCATGGTTGGCCGCCCCCTGAGATAGCGCGATTGCGGCTGCTTCGCTCCGTCGCGCGCGCCGATGCACGCCTTCTCCGCGTCGTTGCGCCGGCCGGCTACGGCAAGACGACGCTCATCCATCAACTCGGGCGCACTTTTGAAACCTATTCCGTCTGTGACTGTGAGGGGGCGGCAGGTGTCGTCGAGTTGTGCCGTCGCGTGCTCGCAGCCATAGCCGGCGCTGCAGCGGATGAGGTGGTCGGCCTCAGCATGCAGATCGTCTCACTACAGGACGACCCCGCGCAGTGGAGCGATCTCGCGAAGCGCGTATGGGCGGCGTCGACAGGCCGCCGAGAGCTGTTTGTCTTCGACAATCTCGAGGGCCTCGCCGAGACTGTAGCGTGCCGGGACCTCGTTACGCAGCTGATTGCACTTTCGCCCGTTCACCGTGCCGTGGCGCTGTGCTCGCGGGTGCACGTCGGCCTAGCGTTACCGCGACAGGTCGTGCCTCACCTATCGATCCGGATTGAGGCCGAAGACCTGGCCTTCGATTCCGACGAGTTTTACCAGGTTTTTGAAGGTACCAGTGCTTCGGCGGCGGTCCTTCAGCGGATCGAGGAAATCGCCAATGGGTGGCCGATAGCGATCTTGCTACTCCGTCGAATGCTCCTTGAAGGAGATAGTGCGCCGGCGAAGTTGCTCGAAAATCAAGTTGCTTTCGCGGATCTCTATGATTATTTGAGTGAACACGTACTCTCCACTCTTAGCGAAGAACAGATGTCGACACTGCTTACTTGCGTCGCGGTTCCAGAGACAACACAGCGGGACCTCGAACTGGCCTTAAACCGAGATCAAGAGCGAGTGAGGGCTATTGTCGATACCGTTCCGTTCGTCGCACGATCCGCGAGCCTTTTGATCGCCCACCCGCTGATCGCGAAAACGCTGCGTGAGCGCTACGACGCTGACTGTACGGAACTTTTGCGGCGTGTCGCCGACGGTCATAGTGCGCACGGCGCGCTCCTTCGTGCCGCGCGACTATATGCCGCCGCCGGCGACAAAGAATCGGCGGCGGCCACGCTGGAACGCGGGAACTGGCTCGCTACGAGCACCTGGCCCATCGAGTTTGCGCAGATCGTCAGCCAGATCGACGACGAAACGATACTGCGTTATCCGGCCGTTTGGACCGCGACCTCGATCGTGCGCGCGTGCCAGCAGACACCCGAAGAATGGAGGGCAAAGACGTATACGGTATGGACAAGCGTCCAGTCAGATGAACGCCCCCACGTTAAAGCGATAGCTTTTTCAGCGTACGTCGCCGCTCTTATGAACTTAGGGCGCCTTGACGAGGCCATGATCATGGTGCGGACGCGTCCGCCGTGTTTAGATCCGGACGATTTTAGCGTCACCATGAGCTCCGCACTTTGTGCGGCCGCCATCGATGCGTGGACTGGGCGGTTTGGACGCCTAAGAGAATATCGCGCGCAACTCGAGCCGGTGATTGCCGCCTCGGCGGGTTGGCACTCCCAGTATCTTTACGAAATTGAAGCGCGCGTTCAGCGCACCAATGGCGATTGGCCTGCCGAGCGGCGGGCATTAGAGCACGCAATGGACTTCGGGCGTTCGAGCAACATGGCGACGATACCGTTGTGGGTTCTAACGTATCAAGTATGTGGCTCCTGGTTTGCGGGAGACAACGTATACTGTCAGGCGCGGGTGGCGGAGCTCGAATCAGAGATGTACGCCGGTATTGCAAAGGCTTTTTCGTTTATCGTCGATTGCGCTCGAGGTCGAGCGGCTGGGGCGGCGTCGGGATACGAACGTCCCGAGCTCCGCGCCTGGGGTATCTCATTGCGGCGGCCGGTGGCGACAACATAGATGATCGCCGTCGCTTTGCAAGGTTAGCGCTGCAGAGCGCCGATCAAAGCGGGCAGTCTTTTGTCCGCGTTCTCGCGCGGGTTGCGATCGCCGAGTTGGACGCTGAGAGTCGCGAACGAGTTTATGCCGAGGCGTCGACGCTCGCGCCGCATATCGATTCAGAAGGCCTTCGTTCATCGCTCCTTGCCGCGTGGCACAAGCACGGTCCGGCGGGAATGCTGAGTGCGTTCGTCGGGCGGTTTCGAGAAAGTGACGTGGGCGCGTTAAAGGTCGAACTGCTCGCAGCCCGCATCGTACGAAGAGGCGTGCCCGTTCGACTCACGCGCAGGGAGTTCGAACTCATTGCATTCATGGCGCTTAGGCGGCGGCCCGCCATGGCGGCCGAAGTGCTGGAGGCCATTTGGCCGGATCAAGGCGAGACGAGTAATGTGTTGCGAGTATACGCAACTCGGCTCCGAGGACGCCTCGGCAGCGATGCACTGGAGCGCACCGACGAAGGCTACTGCATAGGCCAGCCTGCGACAGTGGATCTTTTCGAGATCGATTCCCTCTGCAAGCGTTTCTGCCGCGAGCAAGGCGGACGGACGCTAACTCTCCTAAGAGATGCTTTCGAAGCGCTGAGTCGTGGCGTCCCTTCATGGTTGAGTAGTCGCGAGTGGTTTCAACCATACCTCGCGCGCATCGAAGAAGTGCGCCGAGGTGCCGGCCTGATCATTGCGCGAGATGCACTCGACCGGGGCGCGTTCGAAACTGCCATTGCAACGGCAGAAAAGTTGCTTTCGCTCGAGCCGTGCGACGAGACGGCGCGGGAGCTCTCGATTCGGGCGCGGCTTGCACAGGGTGATAAGTCCGGCGCGCTGCGCGAATATCGCGTTTACCGCGACGCCTTATCGTCGCAACTGGGCGTCGAGGCGCCGAAATGGCTACGTTCGCTTGCCGTGCATGGCGCCGAGGATGTTTCGTGACCAGCAGACGCAGGTTTCGATAGCCCCGCCGAAGGATTTCCGCGAGAATGCGTATTGGATTTCTAGCTTTTGCAGTTGCGCTCTCTGCGTGTGCCTCCGCGGCGCCGGCGCCGGAGCAGTTTGCCGGGGCACCGCTCGCGTTAAGCGCGCCGGTGCAGGCATTTCATCCCGACCATGGGCGTTCGCGGATCGTCGCCGACGGCGGCCAATCGCTGCTCTACGTTTCGGACACCGGCCCGAGTGACGTCTACATTTATACCTGGCCGGGCGGTAAGCAGACCGGAAAATTGACCGGGCTGGCTTCGCCGACGGGCGTTTGCAACGACAGCTCCGGCAACATCTGGGTCGTCGAGTCGCGAGCCGCCGAAGTCGTGAAGTTCGCGCACGGCGGCACGAAAAAACTCGCCACGGTGAGCGCGCCCTACGCGCAACGCTTGACCGGCTGTGCCGTCGATCCGACCACCGGAAATCTCGCCGTCGCCGATATCGGCGGCGCGGCGGGTTCGGGCGGCATTTACGTTTGGGCCAAGGCGCAAGGCAAGGCGACCGAATACTCGAGCTCGCAGATTCTGGAGGCGTTCTTCTGCGGATACGACGCCTCCGGAAATCTCTTCTGCGACGGCGTGAACAAGAGCTACGCGTTTACACTCGTGGAGCTCGCATCGGGCGCCTCGAAGCTGCAGGTCGTTCAGACGAACGGTGCGATTGCCTATCCCGGCGGCGTCGCGTGGGACGGGCAATATCTCGCGGTCGGCGATCAGGCTTATCAAAACGGGCACGAATCCGCGGTCTATCAACTAACCATCAGCGGAAGCAACGCCACGGTACACGGCACGACCGTGCTCGACGGAAGTTGCGACGCGCTCCAATTCGCGATCAAAGGCGGGAACCTGGCGGCTCCGGACGCATGCAAAAATAACGCGAAGTTCTACAAGTATCCTGCCGGAGGGTCGGCCACCGTCACGCTCAGCGGCTTTCAGTATCCGGTGGCTGCGGCCGTCAGCATAAAGAAATAGAAGAATGAAGGTATTGCTGCTGATTGCGGCGCTTTTGGCGCCGCTTCCCGTTGCCGCGCAGGCGGCGAAGACGGTGGTTACCGACGAGACGCAGCTTCCGCGCTTTGCGTATCCGATGCCGACGCCGCCGTCGACGCTGCTTATCGCGAGCGACGCCGCGTTCGCGCCGTTTTTGGCGTCGGTCGAGGCAGACGTCGAGAAGACGCTGGCGACGTACGACATCCAAGACAAATCGACGCGGCGCGATTATTTGGCAACGCGGCTAGCGGGCCAGATACTCAAGAACGATGCGGCCGGCATACGTGCCGCGGTGGCCGAGCTGCGCGCCGCCGAGACGAAACCCGCCAGCGCACTGCTGGCCGGGCGGCTGCAGTTAGCGTATGCGGCAGGACCGGCTGATTTTGCGACAACCGATCGGTCGGCGCGCTGCCGTGGAGCGTGGTCGCCGACTCGGTGAAGGCGATGGCCGGATTCGAACCGATCGAGACGCGCGATTCGATCGTCGGCGGAGTCGCGCACGACTACGATCCTATCGCGGCCAAGACGGGAACGCTCGATGGCCCGTCGGCGCGCGCGCTCGTCCAGTCCCGCGCGCACCTCTTGATGATTCCGTATCTTCCGCAAGATGCGGCGATTTTATCGGCGTACATTGCGAAGCACAACGTCGTTAAACCCGACATTTGGGGCGCGCGCGACGTCTCGTTGAGCCCCTCGCAGATCAAGGCTCCCGTGCGAATCGGAATCCTCGACTCCGGAGTCGATCCGCACGATTACGCGAAGCTGATGTACGGCGGCGCCGCGGCCGCGCAGCACGGGCTCGCGTTTGCGGACGACGGCACGCCGTCGACCTCGGACACGTATCCGTTGCCGGCCGACGTCGCGGCCGACTACCCGCGCCTCGTGAAGCTGATGTCGGGGATGAGCGACCTGGAGAGCGGAATCACGTCGCCCGCAGCGACCGCGGCGGCTTCGTATCTGCGCTCGCTGGATAAGACCCAAGAGAATGCCTTCGAGCGCGAGATGGATTTCGTCGACGAGTACGCGCACGGGTCGCACGTCGCTGGAATCGCCTCGCGCGGCAATCCGGGCGCGCGCATCGCAGTCTTGCGCTTCGACGATAATATAACGAACCTGCCGTTCGCGCCGACGACCGAGTGGGCGAACCGCATGGCGGCCAACTTTGCCGCGATCGGTGCGTTCCTTCGCGCGAAGCACGTTCGCGTGGTCAACATGAGCTGGGGCGACCAGGTGAGCGAGTTCGAGGAGTGGCTGGCGAAGACGGCGACGATCAGCGACGCGCAAGAGCGCAAGGCGAAGGCCCAAGAGCTTTACGACATCTGGCGCGGCGCGATTGCGAAGATGATCGCCGATACGCCTGGGACGCTGTTCGTCGCGGCCGCCGGCAACGGCGACAACGACGCGAGCTTCGCTCGGGACGTTCCGGGCTCGCTGAGTTATCCGAACCTGATTGTCGTCGGAGCGGTCAACCAGGCGGGAGACGCGACGAGCTTTACGAGCTACGGTCCGACGGTCGTCGTCTATGCGGACGGCTTTCACGTGCCGAGCAAGATTCCTCAGGGATACACCGTCGAGTTCTCGGGCACATCGATGGCGGCGCCGAACGTAACGAATCTCGCGGCGAAGCTCTTCGCCGTCGATCCGTCGCTGACGCCACCGCAGGTGCGCGACCTGATCGTGCGCGGCGCCGCGCCGGTTTCGGGCTCAAACCTCAAGCTGATCGATCCAAAGGCGAGCCTCGGACTGCTGCACTCCAAGTAGCCCATGGGTGGCTAGCGCCGCCCCTGGCCGCATCCGGAGGTTGTGGCCGTTTGGTCAGACGAGTCG
>DATASC010000169.1:0-22081 GCA_036269355.1 Candidatus Cybelea sp.
TGGTCATCAAGGAGACGCTGAGCGGGCGCATCGACGAGAATGGCGGCGTTCATCTCGGCGCCGAGCTCGGGGCTATTACGGCCGAACGCCTCCGCGCCATCAGCAAGATTGCAATTACCGGCTGCGGCACCGCCTATCACGCCGGAATGGTGGGAATGTATCTGCTCCGTTCGCTGGTACGGCTTCCAGTCGAGATGGAGTTGGCCAGCGAGTTCCGGTACGGGGATCCCGTGATCGACCCGACGACGCTGGTAATCGCGATGTCGCAGTCGGGCGAGACCGCCGACACCATTGAAGCGGTGCGCATCGCCAAGGCGGAAGGCACCGACGTACTGGGAATCTGCAACGTGCTCGGCTCGCATCTCTCGCGGCTCGCCGACGGAATGCTTTATACTCGCGGGGGTCCCGAGATCGGGGTCGCCGCAACGAAGACGTACGTCTCGCAGGTGATCGCGATGACGCTCTTCGCGCTGTATTTGGCGCGTCTTCGCGAGACGACCGACGAGCGGCGACTCGCCGAGATCGCCGACGGGACGAAGCTCCTCCCGGCTGCAGTCGACGTCGTGCTCGATACGTCAGATGAAATTCGCAAAGTAGCCCGCAAGCTTCGCAGGGCGCAGAGCGTGCTCTTCATCGGGCGGTACGTAAATTTTCCGACCGCCCTCGAGGGCGCCCTCAAACTCAAGGAGATTTCCTACATTCACGCCGAGGGCTATCCGGCGGGAGAAATGAAGCACGGGCCGATCGCGCTGCTCGACTCGACGGTTCCGGTCGTGGGTATCGCAACCGATGATCGCGTCCGAGAGAAAATGATCTCGAATCTGATGGAGTCGAAGGCGCGCGAGGCACCCGTCGTCGTCGTTGCTAACCACGGTGATCGGGAGGTTGCCGGCGTCGCGGACCACGTCTTTTGGGTGCCGAAGGTCGACGAGCTCCTGTCGCCGATCGTCAACGTCATACCGCTCCAGCTTTTGGCCTATCACATTGCAGACATCGAGGGGAAGGACGTCGATCAGCCGCGCAACCTCGCCAAGACGGTTACGGTCGAGTAAGGAACGTCCAGATGATCCGTAGCGACGGCCGAGCGCGCGACGAGTTGCGGCCCGTGTCGATCGAGCCGAACTTCTTGAAGTACCCCGAGGGGAGCGTCCTGATCAGCATCGGGAACACGCGGCTGATCTGCGCGGCGTCGCTGGAAGAACGCGTGCCCGCCTGGATGAAGGGGCGGGGGCTCGGATGGGTGACCGCCGAGTACGCAATGCTGCCGCGCGCGACGCAAGAGCGAACGCAGCGCGAGGCGGCGCGAGGCCGGATTGGTGGACGAACGCAAGAGATTCAGCGGATCATCGGCCGCGCGCTGCGTGCCGTGACCGACATGACGAAGCTCGGCGAGCGAACGATTTGGCTCGACTGCGACGTGATCCAAGCCGACGGCGGGACGCGTACCGCGGCGGTGACCGGCGCGTGGGTGGCCCTCGCCCTTGCGTTGCGCACGCGCTTCGACCCCAGCGATCGGGCACGCTGGCCGCTCGCCGCGATGGTCGCGGCGACGAGCGTCGGCATCGTCTCCGGCACGCCGCTGCTGGATCTGGCTTACGACGAGGATAGCCAGGCGCACGTCGACATGAACGTGTTCATGACCGACGCCGGCCGCTTCGTCGAGCTCCAGGGCACGGCAGAGGCCGCGCCGTTTGACCGCCGCGATCTCGACGCGCTGCTCGCGCTGGCGGAGGGCGGAATCCGCACACTCTTCGCGCTTCAGAGTGCGGCTCTCGAAGCGCCGGCCGCTCATGCCGGCTGATGCGGCCTTGACCGAGCTCGCCGAACAGGTCGGTGCGTTCCACATCACTCATCGCTCCCTGCTCCGCGCTCAACGCGCGATCGAAGCGGCGATTCGAAATGGGAGCGTCGACGACTCGACTCGCGACGCATACCTCGCCGAGGTGCGGCGATACTTCGAGGCGTTCGATTCGGAAGCGCGCGCGCATCTGCGCGACGTCGACCGGCGGCTCGAGCGGGCCAATCAGGTGCACTTCAATCTCGCCGCCGAGCGCGGCGTCGCGGTGAAGCGGATCGAGGCGACGCAGGCCGTTCTTGACGCACTCGCACCGCTGGGCGGAGCGTCGTGAGGCTCCTCGACCGCTTCGGACGAGCCACCAGCGGCTTCTTCGAATACGCCGGTGGGCTGACGCTGCTCTCGGCCGAGTCGCTCGGCTTCATGGGACGGCTGCGAATTCGCGTCAACGAGACGATCGCTCAATGCGCGTTGCTCGGCGTACAGTCGGTGGTCATCGTCATGCTCACCGGGCTCTTTACCGGCATGGTCATCTCGCTCGAATCGGCACAGCAGGCGGTCTCGTATGGCTTCGGTGGATTCGTCGGGGGCGCCGTCGCGTACGCCTCGATCCGCGAGCTCGGACCGATGCTGACCGCGGTCGTCGTCGCCGGCCGCGTGGGCTCCGCCATCGCGGCCGAACTCGGCTCGATGGTCGTGACCGAGCAGATCGAGGCCCTGCGCTCGATGGGACTGGAACCGACCCGATTCCTCGTCGTGCCGCGCCTGACTGCGCTCCTGCTGATGTTGCCGCTGCTGACGATCTTCGCCGACGTCGTGTCGATCGCGGGCGGAATGTGGGTCGCACAGACGTACGCTCACATCTCTTACGATTCGTTCCTCGCGTCGGCGCGGCAGTCGATCGACTTCAGCGACGTGCTCAAGGGATTGTCGAAATCGTTCGCGTTCGCGACGATCATCGCCATGGTCGGCGCCTACCAAGGACTCTCGACGCGAGGGGGAGCGGCAGGGGTCGGAAAATCGACGACGGGATCCGTGGTGATCGCGATCATTCTGATCTTCGCATCGAACTTCGTGCTCTCGTTCCTGCTCTTCCGGTAATCGTGGATCGCAGCGCTTCGAAGCTAATCGCCCGCTTGGACAACGTCAGCCTCGCCTTCGGCGAGCGCGTGGTCTTGAAAAACTGCTCGCTCGACATCGTCGAGGGGGCTATTACGTGCATCATCGGCCTCACGGGCGCCGGAAAGTCGACGATCCTGCGTCTGCTCGACGGGCTATTGCTTCCGAGTTCGGGCCACGTCTACGTGCGCGACCAGGACCTCTGCCACATGTCCGAAGAGCAGCTCAACCAAGTGCGGCGCAAGATCAGCCTCTCGTTTCAATTCTCGGCGTTGCTCGACAGCCTGACGGTGGGCGACAACGTCGCGCTTCCGCTTCGGGAACGCACGAAACTCTCCGAAGCGGAGATTCGCGGACTCGTCATGGACTCGCTCGAAAGCGTCGGTCTCACCAACGCCTACGACAACCTTCCCGCTGAACTCTCCGGCGGAATGCTCAAGCGCGCCGGCTTCGCCCGCGCGATCGTCACAGGGCCGGAACTCGTTCTTTACGACGAGCCGACCACCGGGCTCGACCCGATCGTCACGAATCTCATCACCGATACGATTTTGAAGCTGCGCCAGAAGCTCAAGGGTACGGCCGTGGTAATCTCGCACGACCTTCCCTCGATTTTCGCAATGGCCGACTACGTGGCGATGCTCTTCGAAGGCGCGATCATCGCATACGACACCGCCGAGCGGATTCGTACCTCCACCAACCCGATCTTGGTTCAGTTCCTGCAAGGTTCGGAAGTAGGACCGATTCCGATATGATTCAGCCCGCGAGGCCATTCTAACGCCGTGGGAGTAATAAATCGCTCATGACCAGGCAGGCTCAGGTCGGCGCGTTCGCAATCGTCGCATTGCTGCTGCTCTTCGGAGTCTTCTATGTGATTACCGATTTCGGCACGCGCCATACGGGCTATCGGATCGGCGTCCATTTCAACTCGGCAGCCGGCGCGACCCCGGGGGCGCTCGTTTACTTCAGCGGCGTCGACGTCGGGTCGATCGATTCGATCGTGCTGCTCTCGGACAATACGGTTGACGTGATCTTGGCGATCAACCGCGACATCGACGTCCCCGCGGCCTCGCGGTTCCTGATACAGGCTCCGCTGACCGGCTCACCCGTCGTCGTGATCTTGCCGCCGCGTCAGAAGCCGCCCGTCCCGCTGCTGCCACGACAAGTCTTGCCGATCGCCGAGCAGCCGCGCGGCGTGAACGGAGCGTCGATTGCAGACTTGCTCGAACAGGGGCAAGGTGAGCTCAAGCGCTTCGACACCGTGATGTCACTCATCGAAGAGCGCACGCCGAAGCTCCTCAACACGTTGCAATCGACACTCAACAACGCTCAAGACTTAACCGTTGCAACGAAGGCAACCCTCGCCCAGCTTTCCAGCCCACTGCTCAGCGCTAGTACGAATTTCGAACAGCTTTCCGCTACCCTCAACGCGTCGGCAGCCGTGGACTCGCAGAAAGTCGGCGCTCTGCTCGATCAATTCCAATCGACGTCCGTCGCGCTGAATAAGTCCATGAGCGCCCTGCAAGGCTTGGCGACGGATCCGCGGTTGAAGGAGAACGTCCTTGCGACCACTCAGAGCATCGCGGAGGCGACGCAGACGCTTGCGGCGCTTACGAAAGACCTGCGAACGGTAACGGGCGATCCGCAGACGCAGGCGCAAATGCGTAATACGATCGCCAACCTCGATGCGGTTATGCAGAAGGCAGATTCGCTTCTCGGTCAACTCGGTGGAACGAGCAGCGTCTACGGTGTCGACACGGGCGCCACGCCTCCGCCGCTGACGGTGCCGAGCGGCTCGCCCTATCCGCAGGGCGCTCCCGGCTCCTCGCAGACACCTGCGCCTGGCATCAACCCGGAACTGCGAGCGAAGTTGCAGGGGAAGCTCGCGAGCGTCGCGCGCAACCTCGTGGCGATTCAGGTGCGGCTAAGCGGACTCTCGCCGCAACATAACCCCGGTCTGAACCCCGTGCTCACGAGCAGCCAGGGACCGCTCGGCGACATCAACGTCCTCGTGCTTCCGCATAGCAGCACGAGCCTCATGGTCGGCGCAAACGCCATCGGCAACAACACCACGTGGAACGCGGTGCTGGAGAAGAACAGCGGCAGCTTCCATCTCGGGGCCGGGGTGCTATATTCGCAGGTCGGCGTGCTCGGACAGTACGCGCCGATACACGGTCTTGGTTTCGAGACGCGTATCTACGATCTCACCTATCCGATGATCGACCTGTACGGCAACATTCACCTTGCGCCGGGCGCGCAGCTTTTCTTTGGACAGCGCGACGTCACGCACGCGTCACGGCGAAACACCATCGGCTTACAGTATCAGTTTTGATTGACGACCGTGGCTGAGCGTTCGCAGCGACCGCGCGTTGGCATAATCGGAGCCGGCGCGATGGGAACGCTGTTCGGATTCCACTTGGCGCAGCGCTGCGACGTGACGATGCTCGATCACAACGCCGGCGTGGCCGAAGCGGTAGAACGTGAAGGGCTGCGCGTCAACGACGAGCCCGCGCGACGGGTAACGGTCGCAACGCGGGCGCGCGACCTCTACGGCTCGCACATGCTCTTTCTCTTCGTCAAGGCGGTCGACACGCTGCGCGCCTTGCGCGCGTTCGCCGGCGAACTCGATCCCTCCGCGCCGATCGTATCGCTGCAGAACGGCGTCGGTAACGAGGACGCGATCAAGACTGCCCTGGGCGGCGCCGTGCCGGTGATTCTGGGAATCACCACGGAGTCGTCACAGACCATCGGCGCGGGTCACATCCGCAGCTCCGAGCAGGGCAACACGATCGTCGGCTCGACGACGGCATCGCCGGCGACCGCGCGCACCGTGACCGAACTTCTGACGAGCAGCGGGCTGCGCGCGTCGCTCGTGCACGACATCCGTCCGCACCTTTGGGGAAAGCTCGTCGCAAATGCCGCGGTCAACGCGCTCTCGGCGGTGCTCGACTGCGACGCGGGTGAGATTCCGCGCGATCCCAACGCGGCACGCCTCGCGGAGGCGCTCGCCGACGAGACCGCAGGCGTGGCGGCGTCGCTGAAGATCAATCTCCCGTTCGTCAATCCGTGGCAGTACGTCACAGAGGTCATCGCACTCGGCGCCGACGCCAAGAGCTCGATGGCCTACGATCTCGAATCGGGACATCCGAGCGAGATCGACCATATCAACGGCGCCGTCGTGGCCTTTGGACGGCGAACCGGCACGGCGACGCCCTACAATGAAGCGATGCTACGGCTCGTCAAGGCACGGGAAGCGCTGCTGGCGCGTTCACGGCTGGGGCTCGAGACGAAGTAGCCGAATTGCGCCCGCCGACGTCTCGATGTCGATGCGCTGATCCGAACCGCCGTTCACCGTTCCGTCGATCGTCTCCGCCGCGCCCTTCGACGTTCCCCGCAGACCGAAGTCGGTAAAGAGCACGCCGTCCTCGGTGTGCAGGTGCACGCGGAAGGCGGCTTTTGCGACGATCCAGACTTCGACGTCGCCGCGTCCGCTCGAAAAACGCAGGGTGCCGGGCCACTGCGTTGCACCCATCATCACGGAGACGTTGCCCTGGGCGGCGGCGACTTGCGCATAACCCGGTACCTTGACGTCGACGTTACCTTCGCGTGCGACGACCCGAACGTTACCGGTAACGTCGGTGACGTTGACGTTGCCTCGGCGGGAGTCGACGTCGAGGTTTACGCCGTCGGGAGCTCGGACCAGCAGCGCCTGGAGGGTACCCGGCGCGCTGACGATTAGTCCGCCCGGTATTTGGTGCACCGCAGGAGCCGGCGGCGGCGTCTGTTTCGGTAGCGCCGTCGCGGAGATCGTGTAGACGTCGCGCGGTCCGTTTGCCAGCGGCTGATACGCATTGACGACGCCGGTTCCGGTGCGAATCGAGAGCGACATACCCGGTTTGAGTACGCCGACTCGCGTCGTGTACGGTGCAGGCGAGCTGCAAGCGACCGGCAGCAGCGCCAGAAGAAGAAGCGCGGGTTTCACGAATCGCTTGTTCTATGGGCTCGAAAGGCCTCATGCACGCGGCGCTCGCGCTGCTGCTCGCCGGTTGCGGGGGTGCGGCCGTACCCTCGCCGCGCAAGATCGCGTCCACGGGTTCGAGCGCGAGCGTTGCCGGCCGCTGGATTCCGCCGACGGGCGAGACGTATCAGATCCAGTACGACGGTACGCTCGATTTGAGCGTTGCTGCCGAAATTTACGACCTCGACATGTTCGACACGAAGGCGTCGGTCGTCGCAGAACTACATCGCATGGGACGCCGCGCGATGTGCTACGTCGACGTCGGCACCTGGGAGAGCTGGCGGCGCGACGCTAAGCAGTTTCCGAAGAGCGTATTGGGCAAACCGGACGGGCACTGGAAAGGCGAGCGCTGGCTCGACATCCGGCAAACGTCGATCCTCGAACCGATCATGGCGCGTCGGCTCGATCTCTGTAAGAAGAAGGGCTTCGACGGCGTGGACCCCGACAATCTCGACGGCTACGAGAACAAGACCGGATTCCCGCTAACGTATAAAGAGCAGCTCACCTACGATACCTGGGTTGCGAAGGCGGCGCACGAGCGCGGACTGACCGCGGATCAAAAAGGCGACAACGACCAGGTGAAGGATCTGGTGAAGACCTACGATTTCGCCGTGGTCGAGCAGTGCTACGCTCAACACTGGTGCAAGTCGTTCGACGTCTATACCAATAACGATCGCCTCGTGGTCGACGTCGAATACTACGGCAGCAAAAGCCGGTTCCTCAACGGCAACTGCCCGGAAGCCAAGCAGAATCACGACACGGCGATTCTCAAGAAGCTCGAGCTCACGGCCTGGATTTTGACCTGTAAGAAACCGTAACGCTAGATCCGCGCCTGAATCGATGCCTCTCCCATAGGCTCGACGCCGTCCCCGCTCGCCGTCGGACTTTCGTAGCCTCACTCGCCCCGAACCGGCCACGAGAGCCTCTCGGCGCGTTCGCGCCCCTGGCACGCGGAGGAGCCCGGTTCTCCTCGCGCGAATGCGATAAAAGATTTATTATGTCGCATTCGGATTCCGTGAAGAAGCCTGCGGCGAAGGCCGATCCGCTGATCCGCGACCTTCGGGGGTACCTGCTGACCGAACGCCAGCGCAGCCCGCTTACCGTGGACGCCTACGAGCGGGATCTGATGGAGTTTATGAGATTCTTAGGGGAGGATCAGGCCCGAATCGGGCTGCGGTCGGTGAAATCGTCGCACATCAGGCGCTACATTGCGCATCTGTTCGACGACCGCGGGTACGATAGCCGGACCGTCTGCCGTAAGCTGTCGTCGATACGGGCGCTCTATCGGTTCCTGAAGATTACCGGGGTGCTCGAAAACGACCCCGCCGCGGCGATCCCAGGGCCATCGGTCGCGAAGCGGCGACCGGCGCCCCTGAAGGTCGACGAGGTCGTCAAGCTTTTGCGGACCTCGCTCGGCGGCAAAGACGACGTTGCCAGGCGGCGCGATTCGGCGATCATGGAGCTGTTCTATGCCAGCGGGATGCGGCGGGCCGAGGTCGCGGGCGTGCGGCTTGCGGACGTCGATCTCGCGGAGCGGACGATCCGGGTTACGGGTAAAGGCAACAAGGACCGGACGGTGGTGATCAATCGCACCGCGGCGGCCGCAATTGAGGGCTATCTCCGGGTGCGCCCGCGCAGCGCCGATCCCGCGCTCTTTCTCGGGCGCGGCGGTAAGGGACTCACGCCGAAACACGTCTGGCGGATATTTCGCACGATTTATCGTGTCAGCGGAATTCAGAAACGAGCGACGCCGCACACGCTGCGCCACTCGTTCGCCACGCATCTGGTCGAAAACGGCGTCGACCTCGAGACCGTTCGCGAACTGCTCGGACACGAAAGCCTGGCGACGACGGGCGTCTATCTGCAGCTGGCAATGGGTCACAAACGCCGCGCCTACGACGAGGCGCACCCTCGCGACCGTACGCCGGACGGCTAAGGCGGGCGCTAGTTCTCAGCGCAGGAGGCCGCCGCTCTCTAGGCGCTCCATGATCTGCTCCTCCGACAACTCCGCGCCTTCGGCCGTCAGGCGCGCAAGGGTCGTCGCGCCGAGCTCCTCGCGCAAGGCGGCGAGGACGCCCTGGTACTCCTGTTCGTGAATGTACATGCGCGCCGATCCGAGTTGTGCAAGACGCGCATCGACGAAACCGATAGCCCGCGCCGCCATTTCACTTTCGGACTCGTGGACCGGCGAGCTATGTTGTGCCGCGATCGCCGCGAGGTGCTGCAGCGTCCACGCCGTGAGAACGCCTTGCTGCTGCTCGCGCGCGAGCGTGAGCGCCTCCGCGGCGTGCCGGGCGGCTTCGTCGTAGCGGCGCAGCGCCACCAGATACATGGCGATGCTGCTTAGAACGAACGCCACGAAGCGCGGATGGTTAACCCGACGAAACGTCGCGAGGGCCTGCGTTGCGTGGTGGAGGGCCGCCTCCGCATTTCCGGCCCGGAACTCACATTCGCCAAGATCGTCCATCGCGAGCGCGGCGCCGAGCTCGGCCCCGAGCGCCTCGTAGATCGGCACCGATTCGCCGACGTACGCCCGCGCGGCGACGAGGTCGCCGCCGATCGCGCTGACGTAACCCAAGTTTCGCAGAACCGATGCGACCAGCCGGCGGTTCCCGATCCTTCGCGCCCCCGCAAGCGCCTCTTCGAGTGGCGCTCGTGCCTCGCTCACCCGTCCGAGCGACGCGAGTGCCTGCCCGGCAAGACCTTGCGCGCGGGCGACTCCCAGTGCGTCCCCGGCAAGGCGGAATTGTTCGAGCGCGCGTTCGCTACTCGCAAGCTGCACCTTGTAGTCGCGCAATTGAAGCGCGACGATTGCTTCGGCGTAGCCGAGCCGCGCGACGACTCGCGGCGGCGTCTGAGAATCGATGAGCCGACGTGCGCGCTCCGCGTAGCGGCGACCCTCTACCGGAGCGAAATATGCCCAGACGACGTGCAGCTCGCCGACGAGTCGTACGCCGACCGATGGATCGTTGCCGTCGGTCAGCGACCACTGCAGCGCGGCGCGCCAGTTGTCGAGTTCCGCTTGTGCGAAGCCTCGCCAAATCACGTCCGCCTGCGTATCGCACGCGGTTTCGAGTTGTTCCGCAAGCTCCAGAGCCGCTAGTGCGTGACGGCGCGTGACCTCTTCTGCCTCACCGCCTTCGGTCAACCGGTCGCGCGCGTACTGCCGGAAGGACTCTAAGAGTCGATAGCGCGGCTCGGAGCTCTCGCGGTCGGCGACCACGAGCGACTTATCGACGAGCGACGCGAGCAGATTCAACGTCACGCTCTCATCGCACTCGTCCGTGCACACCGCGGCTCCCGTCGTCAGCGTGCAGCCGCCCGCGAAAACGGAAAGGCGTTCGAAGAGACTCCGCTCCCGCTCAGCAAGCAGCTCGTAGCTCCAGTCGATTGCGGCGCGCATTGTCTGTTGACGCGGAAGCGCCGTGCGCGCCCCGCCGCGCAAGATGAGAAACCTATCTTTCAGACGGTCGGCGAGCGCGGAGACGCTGAGCAGGTTCACCCGCGCCGCAGCGAGCTCGATCGCCAACGGTATGCCGTCCAACTGGCGACAGATTCCGGCGACGTCCGGTGCGTTCGCGTCGGTCAACGCGAAACGATGATCGACCGCGCGCGCCCGATCCGCGAAGAGTATGACCGCGGCGTACGCCTCGGCATCTTCCGCCGTCAATCGACCAGATTCCACCAACGGAAAGGCCAATGAGGGGAGCCGGTAGCTTCGTTCACCCGCAATCCGCAGCGGTTCGCGGCTCGTCGCGCACATTCGAAGCTGCGGCGCACCGGACACCAGCGCGGCGGCGACTCGGGCGGCTTCGGCGATCACCTGCTCGCAGTTGTCAAGGATCAGTAAGAGCTTCTTCTTCTGTAGAAACGCGGTGAGCGTCTCGATCAGCGGGCGGTCGACCACCTCTTGCACCCCAAGCGCCGACGCGATTGTCGGCAGGATGAGTGCCGAGCTCGCGACCGGCGCGAGACCGGCGAAGCACGCCTCGATGCCGAGTTGCGCGGCGACGTGCAGCGCGGTTTGGGTCTTCCCGATTCCGCCGGCGCCGATGAGCGTAACCAGCCGGTGCTCTTCCAAGATCCGGCCGATCTCCGCAACCTCCCGATCACGGCCGACGAAGCTGGTCAGCGCCAGCGGCAGCCCCGCCGCCGGTGCCTCGCGTACAGCCGCGCGCGCAGCACCGATGCCGAGACGGCGGCTGGGAGCCGAGCGTATTGCGGCCTCTTCGATCGCGCGGCGCTGCGCGTCGTCGAGACTCAATGCGGCCGCGAGCAGCCCGAGGGTTTCGCGCTGCGGCGAGCGACGGTAACCGCGCTCGAGCGCGCTGATTCCGTTCGGGCTCAGCCCCGCGCGCGCGGCGAGCGCCTCCTGCGAGAGTCCCGAAGCGAGCCGGTAGCTACGCAAGAGGCGCCCAAACTCTGAGGACGGACGTTCGCGCCCTTCGTCGTTCACGGGCGCCTCGCGCTAGCAGCGATTACTTGGCGCTGATCGCCGCGCCGATCGGGTCGGTTACGACCGTTGAGTTGAAGTTGGTGGGATCGCCTCCCGCCGGATACGCCCAGCGATCGACGGTAGCGCCGAACGAGCCGCATCCTCCGATATCGCCGCCGGCAACATACCGCAGGCCGTGCGCACCGATCACGCCTTGAACTAAGTCGCAGACTTGACCTCCGCCCGGATTCGAAAGGCTCGTACTTCCGGTAATCGTTCCGGTCGTCCCCGAGATTGCGACGTCATAGATGCAGGCTGCGCTAACGCCGCCGCACTCCTGATCACCCACGGCTAAATACGGCCCGATACGATACCATTGCACGAGGCCGGGAATGTAGATCGTCCCGCCGCTGAGGTTTATCGTAAAAAAGGCGCTACTTCCGCTGGTGAGCTCGGAGAGGATGAACGCGCTTGAAGCGGTTTCGCCGTCGACGAACAGATTGCTTTGAGCGATGCCGGTGCCCCGCTTAGCGCTGCTGGACGGTCCTCTCTGGTAACCGACGAAGTCATAGTAGTATTGATCAGGATTCGCTAGTGACGTTGGACCGGAATGCGCAACTCCAACGTAAATCTCGACTTCGCCCGATCCGCTACTGAAAGGGCGACTCGTGAAATTAAAGAGGTTCGCGACAGCTAGGTTGCCGGTTGCCGGATCCACCGCGCAGCCGACGGGATAGCCGTCCGGGTCAGTCAGCGTGTCGATCACGGACCCCGTTCGCGAAAGTTCGAGGATATCGGTCGCACCCGTGTTTGTAACCCAAACGTTGCCGCTCGTGTCCGAGCACATCCCCTGCGGCTCGTTAAACCCGGTGATTACCCCTTTGAGAACGAGATCCGGCAACGTGAAAATATCGACGTCGTTCGTTCCGTAGTCCGAAATAAAGAGCAGGCGCGGCGCTCGTCCAATATCCGGAGCGATCCAAGACTTCCTATGGTCCGGCCGCACGCGGTCCGGCCGCAACGCGGCGACGAGTGTGTCGCCGAGAATCCGCGACAAGCGACCTGTTCCGCTTCCCGCGGCTGCCGAGTTTGCCGGGAGCCCGGTGGAGACGGCGCTGCAACCGGCGACGAGAACTAGCGTTCCCAGCAGGACCGCGAACCGTTCTGAATTTCGCATGGTGTACGCTCCTTCCAGCGCTTGACCGACTGGCTAGCCAGCGGTCCTCTACCATGCGACTAAAGTGGCTTGCTCCCTGCAGGCCTAAAGCCTGAAATCGACCGATCCGGTCACTTGCAGGGGCTGAACGACCCCTAAGAATCCGGTGTTGTTGCCGTTGAACCAGAACGCGTACGGATACTGCAGCTGCGCCGGCGGACGCGAGGAGACGGAGTTCGGATAGAAGTTGCCGGCAGGGTAGAGGAAGTTGGTCGGCAGCGAGCCGTACGCACAGACGTCCGGATTATCCCAAGCGTATCCACGCTGCCCGCAGATATCCAGCAAGTTCGTCAAGTTCAGCCGGAACGTAATGCGCGAGCTGGCGTCGTAGGTGAATGCCAAGCCCATCTGCAGTTGCCACGGTTCCTTGAACGCGCCCAGGTTGTCGTAGCCCTTGGTGTATGGGTCCGGGATGAAGAGCGGCAAGTTGAAAAAGTCGTCGCACGAGGCGGGATCGGCGGCGTTCCCGTGCGCGGACGTCCACGACCGTGGCGGCGCGTAGCACGACTGCGGATTGAAGCCCGGCCACGCCGTCGGCGCCCCGTACTCGGCCCCCGAGTTGAAGTTCCAATAGTTCGTCACCGCAAAACGCTGGTGGCGATAGTTCAGCAGCAGCGTCGCGACGTACGGCACGGCGTAGCCATTGGCGGCTGCGACGGGGCCCGGGATAACGTCGTACGTCGGATACCACGCCGTATCGGAAAAAATGTTCTGATACGGCTGATTGTAGTACGGGTTCTTCACGACACCCGGCTGACTGCAATTGTTGGTGCCCGCCCCCGCCGTGTAACCCGCGCCTTCGTAGAAATAGCACGGAAAGCCGCCGTGGCCTTTCAGATAGCCGTCGTACGACTTGATGTAGCCGTTGAGCTGATCGATGACGTTTTGGCTGGTGTTCGTAAAGTTCTGATACTTGATCTGACTGTGCGTGTAGGTGAAGCTCAGTTGTCCGCTCAGTCCTTTTTGTGAAAAGTCGCCCTTCTGCAGCGCGAGCTCGACGCCGCTGCTTTGCTGGCTGCCCACGTTGAGCCCCGACTCGAGTCCGCCTTGCGGATCGATGTAGAAGTTCTGCAGCTGATCCCGCGTCGCGCGGAAAAACGGGCTCAGTTTGAAGCTCCAGTCGGTACCTTTTAGGCGATGCTCCCACGAGAGGTCGTAGTTATACGAGGTATCCGGCCGTATGATATGGTCCGGCGAGTTGAATCCGTATCCGTAGAAATGGCTGCCGAGAAACGACGGTAGATCCTCTTTGATGGTGTTGTACTGCGTCCACGAAGAGTTCGGCGGCCGCGCGTAGACGCCGAACGACCCGCGCAACACATTGTTGGGATCGAGACTGTACGTTAGTCCGAGGCGCGGCTGAAAGCGCGCGATCGTATACTGGCCGCCGCTCGTGTTGACCAGCGGCCCGTACGGCGACTGCGCGAGCGGAACCGTCTGCACGCCGTTCACGCTCGGGCACGGTCCTACGCCGCTGTTCGTTCGGTCGATAGGCTTGTTGTTGTTGACGCCCGGCGCGAAACAATACTCGGCGTTGTACGCGTTGAACCAAAACTGCCGGGCAGGATTGTTCGGATCGGTGTCGCCGAAGAAATACGTGAAATCTTCGATCCGCAGACCGAGATTTACATTGACTTTGTCATCCGGACGCCATTGGTCGTTAATCGAATAGCCCGCGAGCGCCGCGTCGACCTGATTCAGACCCTGATTTCCGCTCTCGAACGTCTTCGTCACCAGCCACTGCGGATCGGCGCCGTTCGAGCAAGCCGGCAGCTTCGGGCTCGTTTTGCAGGAGTAGCCGATCGAAGGATTCGGATTCGTAAGCGTGCCCATCGTCTGATCGTAACAGCCGATCTGCAAGCCCGAGCTCGGGTCGTAACACTTGCCGTTCGCTCCGACGTAACTCGTAATGGGCCAGTCCGATGGGAAGTACGTGACGAAGTAGCGCTGCAAGGCCGAGTACGTGTAGGCCCCGGTGACGCTGAGGAGATGCTGCGAGCTTATCTGGTTGACGTAGCTCAGGTTGAAGCCGTGGGTGTGATCGGGCAGAAAGTACGGCAACTCCCACCCGTAGTACGGCTGTGCGTCCGAGTTGTAGCCGTTGATGTCCCAGTTCGAGTAGAGCATGTAGCCGTAGACGCGCAGGTACGAAGACGGCGAAAACTCGTGCTGATACTGGAGCTTTTCGACCGCGACGCCGTTGTCGTTGGGGTCGCGGAGGTTGTCGGGAAGCAGCCCTTGGAACGCGTGCGGCGGACTCGACGGAAACATATATTTGTACACGGCATTTGGTCGAAACGGCTGGTACGCCGGGCCGCTGTACTGGTACGAGTCGTCCCACGTCAGCGGACCGTAAAGCGCGAAGAGGGTGTTTTGGCCGAAGTCGTTGTTGGAGCTATAGTACTGGTTGAGGTTTTCGCTCGTCATGTAGAGCGCTTGGACGTCGTCGCGTAGACCGCTATGCGCTTGCGGGATGCCGAAGTGGAGGTTGACGATCGTGTCGCGCAGCGATTGCGTCGCGAGCGAGAATCCGGTCCCGGTCGTGAAGAGAACCGGCGAAGGCGCACCAGTGTAAACGTATCCGTTGGAGTACGGCAACCCCGTGCAGCTGTTGATGCCGCAGGTGTAGCCCGGCACCGCGCTCGTCGGGTAGAAAAAGGAGTTTGGAATGTCGGAGCCGTTGTTGTCGTTTACGTAGCGAAACGATTGATTGCTGCCGCCGATTCCAACGTAGTAGCTGAACAGACGGTCCGGCGTCGATCCGCCCGCCTCGACCGATGCCTGATGATAGAACGCTGGGTAGCCCACGGCCAAGTTCGCGTCCGCATAACCCGGCGACGTGCCGGTCTTCACGACCTGGTTCACGTACCCGGAGATTCCTTGCGCGTCGGAGCTTGCGGGAACGCCGCCCGTATAGACCTGAACCTCTTGGCTTCCGAGACTCGATAGCATCGTCTGGGGGGCGTTGTCGTACGCGCGGTTTACCGGAATCCCGTCGAGCTCGTAGCCGACCTGGTCAATGTCGCCGCCGCGAACGTGAACGGTCTGCCACCACCCCACTTCTCCGGGGTCGAGCAGCACGCCGGGCACCGAGGCGATCGCGCCGTATGCATTGTTCAGCGTTCCCGCACCGGCAACGCCTTGACGTGCTTGCTGACCCGCGGCGTTGACCGAATAAACGTCGCTCGTCGTTCCCGGCTTAACCAGCGCGTTTGCCGATTGCGCGGTGACGTGCGCGATCGTGCGCAACGTGCGTGTCATCGAGGCCCCGTACGTCTGAACCTGGTCCGCGACGACCGTCACGCCTGCTTGAGTAATCGGATCGTATCCGCTCTTGCTAAAGGAAATCGTGTACGTGTCCGGCCTCAGCGAAAGAAAGCGGAACGTTCCACTCGCATCGCTCGTGGAAGTCGCGCTCTGCGACGGCGCGTTAGCGGTGACCAAAACGCCTTCGAGAGGCTGATGGGTCTGAGCGTCGACGACGCGTCCGGTGACTCCGCCGGTGGTACCGGCTACGGCTTGCAGCGGCAGCAGTGCTGCGGCAAGCAGAACGGCAAACGACTTCGGCAAGCGCATACCGGCATTTCTGCCAGGAGCATACGCCTGCCCTCTTTAGCTTTCGTCGTCGAGCCAGTCTCGAGTCAGGTAAAGCCAGAACGCTAAGCCCGCGTACGGCCCGTACCGAGCAAAGGCGCGCCGAATGGTCGAATCCGCCGCCTGTTTCATTCCCGCAAGGCGCCGGAATTTCGGGCGCGTCCACGAGTCGAGAACGAGCGCTCGATGACGGCCGAGCAACTGCATCACGTGCGCCGCCCCATAGGGACCGATGCCGGGAAGGGCGAGCAGCGTCGCTTCGACCTCGGGATCCGGGTAGCGCTGCGCGTCGACGAGCGATTCCAGGTCGAGCTCTCCGCTGGTCACCGCTGCGGCGATCGCGCGGACGTACGGGCCCCGATAGCCCATTCGTGCCTCCTCGCGATACCAGGATTCCGGCGTCGCCGCGAGCGTCGCGGCGTCGGGAAAGGCGCCGGCGCCAAGTTCTGCCAACGCACGCGTCATCCGGATGGTGCCGGACCAGGCGCAGTTAGTGGTGCAAATCGTCTTGATCACGTCTTCGAAGACCGTGGGACTCGCAAGAATGCGCCCCGCGCCGCTCGCCGCCCAACCCAGCGCGGCGTCGCCGGCGATTTGCGAGTAGAACGGCGAGAGATCGTCGTCGAGACGGAACATCCGCGCGATAGTGCTCTCTAGGCGCTTCGCTTCGGTACGCCGCGGCGCGCCCGCGGTCTCTACGACGAGCATTCCGGAACGCTCGCTCATCGTTGCGTCGATCGAACGCTCCCCGAAGCGAAAGCGGCGCCGATAGAGTGGCGGAGCTTCCTGCAAAACGGCGGGCGGTAACGCTGCACAACCATGCGAACGGATCGTGCGCGCAAACGAAATCGGCTCGCCGCCGGCGCCGCGCAACGGCAGTTTGCAGACGACCTTCACGCCGGAAGTTACGCTACGTAGGAGATGTTAACGGCGACGCCGGCCGCAGCCGCGCGCATCAGCACGCCGTAGACTTCGTCGAGCTCCTGCTCGATCGACGCGATCTCGTGTGCGCTCACGCGAAAGCGTGCCGCATTGAGCCAAAGGATGCTGCGAGCCCGCTCGAGCACGCTGTGCAGTCGTTCGGGGGTTGCCTCTAAGACCGGCCAGTCGAGGTCGCCCTGAGCGGGCACGACTCGCCAGCCGGGACCGGAGACCAGCGAGACTTCTTCTTCCGCGCCGAGCGCGTGCGGCACCGCCGCAAGGACGTCTACCGCCTCCTGGTCGGCAAGCGAAAGGGGAAGACCCATCTCGCCGAGGCGCAGGATATAGCGAAAGAACGAGGCGCTTCCTACCGTGTACGCGCCGGCCGTTGAGGCAACGTTCACGTGCACCAGATCGAGTTCCGGGCGCTCGCCCGCGGGGCCGGTCATCTCCCCTAGTTCGCGGGAATTAGGCCGAGTTCTTTGACGGCGTCGCGCTCCTTGCGCAGCTCCTCGAGGGTGGCAAGGAGTTTTCCCTGCCCAAAGGGGTCGTGCTCGATGCCTTCGACGATCCGTGAGACGCCGTTTTCGGTGCGCGACGGAAACGAAAAGATTAGTCCCGGGTCGACGCCGTATTCGCCGTGCGAGCAGCGGCCGACCGAGTAGTATTCACCCTGCGGCGTATCGTGAGTCAGATTGTGGACGCCGACGACCGCCGCGTTCGCGGCCGACGCCGCCGACGACGCGCCGCGCGTCTTGATGACTTCGGCGCCGCGATTCTGCACGGTCGAAAGAAAGTCGTTCTCGAGCCAGGCACGGTCGCCGAGCACTTCGTCCGCGGCGCGCCCCCGAATTCGCGCATGCGCGAAGTCGGGGAACTGTGTCGTCGAGTGATTGCCCCAGATCGCCATCTGCGAGATTTCCGAGATGTCGGCTCCCGACTTACGAGCCAGCTGGGCGCGCGCGCGAAGCTCGTCGAGCGTCGTCATGGCAAAGAACCGATCTTTTGGAATCTTGGGTGCGTTGTTCATGGCGATGAGGCAATTTGTGTTCGCCGGATTGCCGACGACGAAGACCTGGACGTCGTCCGCCGCGCCGTCGTTGATCGCGCGTCCTTGTTCGGTGAAGATCTGGCCGTTGACACGTAACAGATCGGAGCGTTCCATTCCGGCCTTGCGCGGAACCGCTCCCACGAGAACCGCCCAGTTGATGCCTTGCATCGCTTCGCGCACGTCCGATCCTAACCAAACGCCTTTGAGCAGCGGGAAAGCGCAGTCCTCGAGTTCCATGACGACGCCCGCCAGCGCTCCGAGCGCCGGCTCGAGCTCGAGCAACCGGAACTCGACCTCGGTCTGCGGACCGAACATTTGGCCCGAGGCAATTCGAAAGATGAGCGCGTAGCCGATTTGTCCGGCGGCACCCGTTACTGCGACCGTAATTCGTTTTTTCACGCTGTCCCTTTTCTTCAGGAGAAGTGGCGCTCATGCGGAGCGAAGGCACGACGCCAACGATGAAAAGCTTTAGCGGAACCGACCAGCCGCAAGCGTCGATTTACGACACCTGCATCCGGTGCGGTCTCTGCCTGCCCTCCTGCCCCACCTATCTCGAGACTATGACAGAAACCTCGGGGCCTCGCGGCCGGATTAGTCTCATCAAGGCTGTCGGCGAATTGCGGCTCGATCTCCTGAGCGCGGGCTTCGTCGAGCAAATGTGGGAGTGTCTTGACTGTCGCGCGTGCGAAGCTGTCTGCCCGTCCGGCGTTCGCTATGGCCAACTCGTCGAGAGCGCCCGCGCGCAGATTCGCCGCGCCGAAGATCGCCTAGATCTACCGCGCGGAGATCGGGTCAGCCGCCTCGTCTCGCGTACACTTTTCCGTCGGCCCGAGCTTATGCGTGCCGCCGCCGCCGCGCTGCGCTTCTTACAAGTCACGCGCCTCACGGGGTTGGCCGGATTGGTTGGTTTGGGACGCGCTGCAAGGCTCGCGCCTGCAATCGCGCCCTCACCCTTCGTTGCAAGCGGTCAACGCTTCGAAGCTCCCTCGCAACGCGGTCTCGCCTTTCTGCACGTCGGTTGTATCATGGGCATCGCTTTTCCCGGCGTCCATCGCGCGACGGTGCGCCTGTTGCAGCGCGGAGGGATATCGGTGGTGGCCCCGCGCGGCCAAGGTTGTTGCGGGGCGATCGCGCTGCACGACGGAGATCCCGATTTTGCGCGCGAGCTCGCGAAGCGCAACATCGAGGCGTTCGAGCGCAGCGAGGCCGACGTCTACGTGGTGAACGCGGCCGGGTGCGGAAGCGCGCTCAAAGACTACGCCGATCTCTTTGCGGAGGATCCGCAATGGAGAGAGCGCGCTCGCAACTTCACCGCACGCGTGCGCGACGCCACCGAAGTCCTCGACGCGCTCGACCTGGGCGAAGCGGCCGGAAGCGTCGACGCCGCAGTTACCTATCAGGACGCGTGTCATCTCGTTCACGCTCAGCGCGTTGCCGGTGCGCCGCGGCGCCTCCTGAAACGCATACCGGGTCTGCGCCTCGTTGAAATGGAGGAGAGCGCGCTCTGCTGCGGGAGTGCAGGCACCTATAATCTCACGCATCCCGCGATGGCCGACCGGCTCGCGCGCCGCAAGATCGACGCCATCTCCCGTACCGGGGCGACGATCGTCGCGACGGCGAACCCGGGATGCGCCATGCAGATCGCGGCAGCGCTCCGCGACGTGCGCGGTCGCGTCGCCGTCAAACACGTCGTCGAACTGCTCGACGACGTCTACCGTTGATTAAACCGTCGGGCTGAGGCGGTCACGTCCGGCAAGCGCGTCTTCCATCGTGTGATAAGCGGCGAAGACCGCGATCAGGCCCGTGATGTTCAGCAGGCGGAGAATGGGACCGTCCGGTACGACGAGGCGCAACGACCCGCCGTGTTCGGCTGCGCGACGATGCGCGCCAATTAAAACGCCCAACCCCGTAGAGTCCAAGAACTCGAGTTGCGTCAGATCGACAACCAGGTCGTGCGTGCCGTTTTCGGTCGCCTCGCTCAGGGCCGCACGCACGGTTGGGGCGGTTGCGAGGTCGAGGCTGCCCTGCAATTTGAAAAGGAGTCGAGCGCCTTCTTTGTCGCTCTTAAGGTCGATATTCAACTCGTCGTGCGTCATCTTCGCGGCAGCCCATTCGCGCCTGCGAGGCCCTTGGCCTTGAATTCGATGCTATGCGAAGCGCGCGGCATCGTCGTCCCAGTGCGTTAGGTTTTCGGGCGAGAGCCGCACTCCCCCAACCCAGCGATCGATAGCGCGATGTTCGAGCCAATTCCCATCGCCGGCAAGCACGCGACGGCCGAGCGCGCTGGGAACGAGCGCGCCCTCTTCTCCTTCTATGAGAGCGGCGTCGCCGTCGGCGAGATCCCGCAGCATCCTCGCAAAAAGCCGTTCTCCTAGGAAATACGCTTCTTCGCGTGCCTGGGCACGTGCAAATAGATCTTCCGTTCGACCCGGCGCTTGTGCGACGGCGTAAAGCGCCTGCCTCTCCGACCGCGAGAGTCCATCGCGCTTCCAAGGATACTCTTCGCAAAGCCGCCGGATCGCTGCGCGCAAATGCGGCAGGCCAATGGCATCTTCGCTCGCCGCGGCAAGAAGGTCGCTCGGTGAATCGGAGGTGAAGCGCTCCCACGATCGCCGGGCCGATTTGAAGATGGCGGGCGTCGCCGTTCGCCGTTTCGTAAACAGAGGCACGATCTCGTCGACGGTCATGTTCGCCAGATAGTGGTCGCTCTGAACGAGTGAAACGCGACCCGGTTCCAGATCGAGCTCCTCTAAGGACGTTAGCGCCTGGAGTACCTGGAGCTGATCGAAGAGATCGTGTTCGAACCAGAGCACGACCTCATCGAAATCGCCGGCGCGCCGAACCTGCTCGTCACGCCGCGCGAATTCGTGAATGAGCTTAATCGGACTGCCGTATCCGCGCTCCGCCAAATAGCGCGCCCGCAACGCGCTCGTCTCTTCCAGCGAGAGGCCGGCTGGTACGGGGCCTTCGTTGAGCGCGTCGCGCCACGCAACGTGCGTTCCCGGCATGCCGGCCTTTTTTAGCAAGTAGAGCGCGCCATCGCCGTTCGTTAGGTGGAACGCTGCCGCGCGGGCCAGTTAGTAGGCTCCGATGCCGTCGGGCGATCCCCACCCGCCCTCGTATGAATAGCTCTTATGGAGACACGACGGCTGACAGACGTTGTAGAGGTCCTTGTGGTGCTTACGATTCCAAAATGTCCGTCCGCCCATCTGCGTCGTCGCGTTTCCGGCAAGACCGAAGACTCCCCCGGTGAGCGGTGACGATACGCTCGTTCCGCCGATGGTGATCCAGCCGCCGTAGCCGTATGAATCGTATTCGGCAACCTGCCATGCGACCGCAGAGGCGTCGCCGACCGCCCGGCCGCTGCAGAACGAGTCGTGCTGCCATTTCGGCTTGGGAATCGTCGTCGCGCAGCCGCCGCCCGCGCCGGTCCAGAGGCTCTCACTGTACTTTGAGCCGCTTTTCGAAAGCATGGTCCCGCCGATTGCCGCGACATCATCGAACGCCGCCGGTGCCGTCACTTGACCGAGGCCCGAGTCACCGGTTGAGGCGAGATACAAGATACCCTTCTTGTCAAAGTGCTTCTTTGAGAGGCACGTGACCGAGTTGCCGCAGCCCCAGCTGTTGCTGATGATGTGGGCGCCGAGTTTCACGGCTTGGTCCTCGGCAGCTTCGAGATCGCTCGAGTTCGAACTGTTCGCCTCGACCAGATAGATAGTGCAGAGCGGACACGTCGCGGAGACCATTTGCACGTCGAGATCGATCTCAACGCCCCAGCCAAGGCTACCCGACGGATAATTCGACGTCTGCCCTTCCTGGTTATACTTCGTGAAGTTCCCGGTGGGCAAAGCGAACTCCGAGCGGTACGCCGCCATATCCGTCGCGACGTTCGGATTGTCGTACGCATCGACGATTGCGACAATCTGCCCTGAACC
>DATASC010000170.1:0-7260 GCA_036269355.1 Candidatus Cybelea sp.
GATAGAGAGCGGCGACCTCGGCAAGCGCAAGGCGTATATCCTCGCGACGGTGGTCTATGAGTACATCGCCACCGCGGAGCCGGTCGGTTCCCAGGCGCTGACGCAAAAGTATAACCTCGGGATCAGCTCGGCGACGGTCCGCAACGAGATGGCGGAGTTGGAGGCGAGCGGTTATTTGGTTCAACCGCACACGTCGGCCGGGCGCGTTCCCTCCGATGCCGGCTACCGGACCTATGTCGACCGCCTGATGCAGCCCGAAGAGCTCGGCAACGACGAGCGCCGCCGCATTCACGACGAGCTAGGCGACGCGGCTCGCGAGCTCGACGAGATCATCGATCACACGACGCGCCTGCTCGGGCGGCTTTCGAACAACCTCGCATTCGTCACGAAGCCCCAGCAAGAGGCGCAGCTCTTCAAACACCTTCAGCTCATTTGGCTCTCGCCGCACACCGGCGTTGCAATCGTCGTGACGTCGCTCGGCGTCGCCGCTCAGAGCCTATTCGAGCTGGGTGCCGAGGTCCGCCCCGACGACCTCACGCGCTTCTCGAACGCGCTCAACGCGCGGTTCGCGAACCGGCCGTTACACGATTTTGCGGAGCACGAGATCGGTCTAACCGCGCAGGAGGCCGGAGTTTCGGACGACCTGCGCAGCGCCGTCGTCGCCGCGGCCGCCTCGGCGCGGTCGAGCGAACAGCCGACGGTCGCCGCGGCCGGAGCGCAGAATCTGCTCGATCAACCGGAGTTTCAAGACCTGCGCAAGCTTCGTTCGATTCTGCGCATCGTCGAGGAGCAGAAGACGCTCTATCAAATCGTCGCCGATGCAATGAACGCCGAGACCGCGAGCGTCAAGATCGGCCACGAGCTCGGCAGCGACGAACTCGCCGATCTTTCGGTCGTTACGGTGCCCTATCGCTTCGGCTCGCAGGCGTTGGGAATGCTCTCCATTCTCGGGCCGCGGCGCATGCCGTACGCGCGTCTCCTCGCGCTCGCGTCGGGCACGGCCGCCACATTGAGCCAGCGTCTCTCCGAAGACATCCCAAGCGCGTAGTTTTATAGACCGCTAATGCCCACGAAGGATTATTACGAAGTCCTCGGCGTCGCTCGCGACGCCTCCGGGGATGCGATCAAACGAGCCTATCGCGCGCTGGCACGCGAGCACCATCCCGACGTCGCCAGCGACAAGTCGAAGGCCGAGCATCACTTCAAAGAGATCAACGAAGCCTACGAAGTGCTCTCCGACCCGGGCAAGCGCGAGCAGTACGATCGCTTCGGCGTGGTCGGAAACGGCGCGCCGGGCGGCGCGGATTTCGGTTTTGGGCCGGGCGGATTCGGCGACATCTTCGACATGTTCTTCGGCAACGTGCGCGGCGCGGCGCAGGCACGCCGCGCAGGACCCGAACGCGGCTCCGATCTGCGCTACGACATCGAGATCACGCTCGAAGAAGCGTTCACCGGGACTTCGCGCGAGATCGTCTTCGACCGCCTGGCACCCTGCGCCACCTGCAACGGAAGCGGTGCTCGCCCCGGCACTATGGTCGTTCCGTGCGATCGCTGCGGCGGAAGCGGAGCCGTTCGCAGCACGCGTCAGACGCCGCTCGGACAGATCGTTACGCAGGGTCCGTGCCCGCGGTGCGGCGGCGAAGGCCACGTCATCGCGCAGCCGTGCGAAACGTGCGGCGGACGCGGGCGCACCGAGCTTCAAACGCGGCTGACGGTCACCGTGCCGCCCGGCGTCGACGACGGGTCGCGCATTCGTATCGCCGGCAACGGTGAGGGTGGGACGCGCGGCGGCCCACCGGGAGATCTCTACGTTTATCTGACCGTTGCGCCGCACCGGATCTTCAAGCGCGATGGTCGCGAGACGTTCGTGACGGTTCCCGTGAGCTTCACGGAGGCCGCGCTCGGCGCGACCATCGAGGTCCCGTCCCTCGCCGGCGAGATCGAGATGACGATGCCTGCCGGAACGCAATCCGGAACGACGCTTCGTTTGCGCGGATACGGCATGCCGAGCGTGCGCGGCTCGCAGCGCGGCGACCATCACGTTACGGTCAACGTCATCGTTCCGACGAAGCTGAACAAACGCCAGCGCGAGCTCCTCGAAGCGTACGCGGAGGAAGGCGGCGACGCCGTGACCGAGCGCACGTTCTTCGAACGCGTAAAGGACGCATTCCGACCTGAGTGATCGCAGCGCGAGCGGTGCTCGCCGATTCTTTGTCGAGGGAACGCAGGCGGTCGGCGGCGTCGTCGAGATCGGCGGAAGCGACGCGCATAAGATCTCGCGTGTGCTGCGGTTGCAGTCGGGAGACCGAATCGAAGTCATCGACTCGGCGGCCGCGTCGTTCGAGGCGGCGATCGACGACGCCGGGGCGATCGTGCGGGCCACATTGCTCGGGCCGAGCGAGACTCGCGCCGCGACGCCCGCCGCGCTGCGCTGCGACGTCGCACAAGCCGTGCCGAAGGGAAGCCGCATGGAGCTGGTCATCGAGAAGGGAACCGAGCTCGGCGCAAACAGGTTTCTTCCGTTTTATAGCGAGCGCAGCGTCGCGCGGTCCGTCGGTGCGGAGAAACTCGAGCGCTGGCGCCGGCTGGCGCGCAGCGCCGCGCAACAGAGCGGGCGCACCGACGTGCCGGAAATTGCGCCGGCGCTGGCATTCGATGCTCTGCTCGAGCGTTTTGAATCGTATGAGGCGGTCTTTTTCGCGTGGGAGCTCGCCGCGCGCGTTCCGCTTTACCGGCAGTTGCTCGAAGCGCTGCCGAACGCCGGCGGCGTGCTCGTCGTCGTTGGGCCGGAAGGCGGCTTTACGCACGAGGAGGCCGATGCCGCGCAGCGACGCGGCGCGACGTTGATCTCGCTCGGTGCGCGAATTCTCCGCACGGATACTGCGGCGATGGCGCTTCTGGCGGTGATAGGCGCCCTGGCGTCGTAGAAGCAGCGATTCGCATGCCCCTCCCCTTCTCGATCGTCATCCCTACCTATAATGAGGCCGCCGGCATCGGAACGCTGCTGGACGCGCTCGACGCGACGTTTCGCGAGAACGCGCTCGACGGCGAGATCATCGTCGTCGACGACAACTCCCCCGACGGTACCGGCGCGATCGTGGACGAGCTCGCGAGCCGTTTGCCGGTGCGCTGCCTGCATCGTGCTGGAAAACTCGGTCTTTCGAGCGCCGTCATCGAGGGATGGAAGATGGCGCGCCCCGAGTCCGTCGCGCTCGGCGCGATGGATGCCGATTTCAGTCACGACGTGAGCGCGCTGCCGCGCATGGTCGCGGCGCTCGAATCGGGCGAGTACGGATTGGCCGTCGGAAGCCGCTACGTGCCCGGCGGCGGCATCGCCAACTGGCCCGCGCGGCGCGTGATCACCTCGCGCGTCGCGTGTTGGCTCGCGCGGCCGCTTACTCGCGTCAAGGACGTTACCAGCGGCTACTTTCTCGTTCGCCGCGAGGCACTTGATGGGGTTGCGCTCGATCCGATCGGCTTCAAGATCGGGCTCGAAGTGATCGCCAAGGCGCGCTATGGCAAGGCGATCGAGATTCCGTACGTCTTCAAAGACCGGGTTGCAGGCGAGTCGAAGCTCAATCAGCGCGAGATCTTCAATTATCTTAGACAGCTTCGTCGGCTCTACGCCGGGATGCTCGTGCCGCAACCGCCGAAGGCGCGGAAAGCGTAGGCGCCCGGGATGCCGATGCCCGAGTGGCTTCCAGGCCGAAGACCGAAGGAGGCGCCGCCGCAGAACGACGCCGCGCTGTGGAGCAAGTGCCCCAAGTGCGGTGAGGTGCTGTACCGCCGGGATCTCGCCGCGAATCTCGACGTTTGCACGCGCTGCGCGTATCATTTTCGCATGAGCGCCTACGATCGCATCGCGTCGATCGCCGACGGCGACTTCACCGAGATCGGCCAGGACGTTATGCCGAACGATCCGCTGAAATGGTCGGACAAGAGGAGCTACCCGGCAAAGCTGAAGTCGGATAGCGAGCGCAGCGGCCTCTCCGAATCGGTAGTATGCGGCTTTGCCAAGATCGGCGGCTTTCCGGTCGGAATGGGCGTGATGGACTTTCACTTTCGCGGCGGAACGATGGGCCGGGTTACCGGCGAGCGCATCGCGATGCTCTTCGAAGAAGCGCGCCTGCGCAAGGCACCGTGCCTGATCTTCGCCGCTTCAGGCGGAGCGCGCATGGAAGAAGGCATGCTGGCGCTCATGCAGATGGCTAAGACCACCGCCACCGTGTCGCGTTTCATGGACGAGGGCAACTTCTTCGTAACGGTCTTGACCGACCCGACCACCGGCGGCGTCTCCGCGTCGTTCGCCTTTCAGGCCGACGTCATCGTCGCCGAATCGAAAGCGATGATCGGCTTCGCCGGCCGGCGCGTGATCGAACAGACCATTCGCCAGCGTCTGCCCGACCAGTTTCAAACTGCGGAGTTCTTGCTGGAGAAGGGCGCCATCGACATGGTGGTCGACCGCCGCAAACTCAAGGAGACGCTCGTGCGCCTGCTCGAGTACGTCCACGGGGGCGTGCCGGCATGAGTAACAACGTCATCGTCGAGCGCGAGAAGAGCTTGGTCGAGCTCGAACGGCGCATCGTCGAGCTCCGGGAGGCCTCGGCGGCACAGCCGCTTGACATGTCGATCGAGATCGGCGCGCTCGAAGCGAAGTACCAGCAGATTCTTCACGAGCTCTTCGGCCGTCTCTCGCCATGGGAGAAGGTCCACATGGCGCGCCATCCGGGGCGCCCCACGTCGCTCGACTACATCTCGCGATTCGATCGCTTCGACGAGCTGCACGGCGACCGGCATTACCGCGACGATCCCTCGATCGTCGGCGGCTTCGCGCTGCTGCAATCGCGTCCGGTGATGGTGATCGGCCAGCAGCGCGGACGCGACACCAAGGAGAACTTGCGCCGCAATTTCGGAATGCCGGCGCCCGAGGGCTATCGCAAGACGAGCCGGCTCGCGCGTCTTGCCGCGCGGCTGCGCTTGCCGATCGTCACGTTCGTCGACACGAAAGGCGCCGACCCCGGGATCAGCTCGGAGGAGCACGCGCAATCGGAGGCGATTGCCACTTGCCTGCAGACCTTCACGACCGCGCGCGTTCCCATCGTTGCGACGGTCATCGGCGAGGGCGGCTCGGGCGGTGCGCTGGCGCTTGCTATCGCCGATCGCGTGTTGATGCTGGAACACAGTACGTATTCGGTCGCGTCGCCGGAAGGCTGTGCGGCGATACTCTGGTCGGATGCCGGAAAAGCGGAAGAAGCCGCGGCGCGGTTGAAGTTAACGGCCGATGACTTGCACCGATTCGGTGTCGTCGACGAGATCATATCCGAGCCGCTCGGCGGCGCGCACCGCAACGCCGAAGACGTTGTGAAGCGGACGCTGGACATAATCGATCGCACGTTGACGCATCTTGCCGCGCTTCCCGTGGAACGACTCATGGAGGAGCGCTACCGAAAATACCGCCGATTGGGAGAATGGCAGTCCGAGGCTTTGGCGCCAAGCGCAAAGGCGTAGCGCCGCGGCGCGCGCGCCCGGCTCTTCGGCTCGCCGGACGGGTCGCGGCGACGGCACTCGCGGTCCTCGTCGTGACGCTGGTCGCGATTCAGTTCGCGCGCGCGTTCGATGAGGATCTCTCCGCCGCTCGCGAGCTCTCTGCGATTCGTTCCGACATCGCGGCGCTCAAACATCGCCGCGACGAACAGCGGAGCGAGCTTCGCCGCCTGCGCGAACCGGAGGGAACGATCCCGGAAATTCACGATCGTCTGCGGCTCGTGCGTCCGAACGAGGCGTTGATTTTCGTCTCGCCGCAGCCTGCGCCGGAGGGAAAACCGTCGACTCCGTGACGGGAACCTCTGGCGGCATCGTCATCAATCTCAACGCATACGGTGCGACGGTGCGGCTCGACGATGGTGACCTCGCGAGCGCCAGCGCAATAGACGTCGACCTTCATCGCGACCAGTATCAGCGCTCGCTGACGGGGCGCAAGCGTCTCGCATTCGAGGTGCGCCAAAACGGACGCCGGCGTGCCGTCTCGCTCGCGCCGCAGCTGCGCGACGATGCGTTCGAGGAACAGATTACGTCGTTTCTCAAGAGCACCGAGGAATGGGAGCCGCCCGACGGTCCTCCAGCCGCCGAGCGTCATTTCTTGCGGAAGAAACGGCGCGCGGCGCTCTTCGAATCGCGGCACGGTTGAGCAAACGATACGCGATCGTATCGATCGGTACGAATTCGACGCGGCTCTTGCTGGCCGACGTGGCGCCCGAAGATCCGCGAACCGAGCTCGCGCGTTCCGTCGGCACCCGACTCGGCGAAACGCTCGGCGAACGTGGCAAGCTCGCCGACGAGCCGATGCGGCGAACGCTCGACGCGGTTTCGCAATACGTTCGCGCGATCCGCGGACACTACGTCCGGCTCTTCGCAGTCGCGACGAGCGCGGTGCGGCGCGCCGAGAACGGCGAGGAGTTCAGCGATCGCGTGCGTGAGATTTTGGGCGTGCCGCTGCGCGTGCTCTCGGGCGAAGAAGAAGCAGCCGCGTCGTATCGCGGCGGTCTGACGGCGCTGGGAACGCTGCGCGGCGAGCGCGTCGGCGTGCTCGATCTCGGGGGCGGAAGCACCGAGTTCGCGGCCGGCGATTCGGCGACGCCCGAGCGCGTGGCTTCGTGCGAAGTCGGTGCGGTGCGATTGACCGAAGAGGTTCCCGAGCTTTCGGGTCGCGACGGCTCAGTGGATGACGCGGTCGTTTCGCGAGCGAGAGAGATTGCGCGCGACGGCCTCGCGCCGCTGCGCGAGTGCGGCGAAGTCGAGCGGCTGGCTCTTGTCGGCGGCACCGCGACGACGACCGCATCGATCGTGCGCGGACGCCCGACGCCGGTCGAGTCGCATCCGCTCACGCGCGCGGATCTGCGGCGCACGCTCGAACGACTGTTGGCGATGAACCTCGACGAGCGCAAACGCGTCGTGGGAATGCGCCCCCAGCGCGCGGATATTCTGCCGGCGGGAATCGTCGTGCTCGACGAAGCGCTGGATATTCTGGGCCGCGACCAAGCCGTTGCCACTACGAACGACCTGTTGCTGGGTATTCTCTTGCAGGAACGGGACTCTGCCGGAGGTGCGGTACAGCCGGCGCGCGCAGTTGCGGAAACGCGAAGGGGATTTCGGCAGTGAACGACGAGCAGATCAAAGGCCACATCGAGAGCCTGGTCGAGGAGGAGCATCGTCTGCTCGAACACGGCGACGCCGGCGGCATGACCTCCGACGATCGGGACC
>DATASC010000171.1:0-1531 GCA_036269355.1 Candidatus Cybelea sp.
TTCCGCAGCAAAACTGTTCCGACTTCGACCGCTGGCGCTACGGGCTCGAGGGCGCGCCGCGCTACGTCAGCGGCACCGCGGCGGAACTCGAGGCGCGTTACGTTCGCCGTCACGTCGTCTATCTAATGGGTACCGCCGATACGAATCCGCGCGAAGAGGATCTCGATCAAAGCTGCGGCGGCGAAGCGCAGGGGCCCTATCGCTTCGCGCGCGCGAAGTACTTCATCGCCTACGTCGGAAGGCGCCACCCGGGCGGCACGAATCAGGAGTACGCGTTCGTGCGCGGCGTCCCGCACGACAATCGGCGAATGTTTGCCTCAGAGTGCGGGCTCGCGGTAATCTTCGGCGGCAACCGGTCGAGTTGCGCCGCAGCGGGTCCCGTTCGCGCAGGCGCTCCTTAGGGAATCTCCAGCGCTACTGTTCGACGAGCTTCATCATTTCGGGCGCGTAGCGTTCGCCCGCCGTCAGCGACGCGAGTCCTTCGAGGCGTGCGATCTGATCGGCGCTGAGTCTCACACCGAGCGCGCCCACGTTTTCTTCGAGATAGCGCACGCGCTTCGTTCCAGGAATCGGGACGACGTCGCTTCCCCGCGAGAGAACCCAGGCGAGCGCGACTTGCGCCGGCGTCGCGCTGCATTCGTCCGCAACCGCGCGCACGATCTCGACGATCTGCTCGTTTTTGCGCGCGTTCTCTCCCGAGAAACGCGGATGCGCGCGCCGGGCGTCGTCTTCGTCGAGCGCGTGGACTTTAATCGAGCCGGTAAGGAAGCCGCGTCCGAGCGGACTGTAGGGCACGAAGCCGATGCCGAGTTCGCGCGCCGCCGGCAGAACGTGCTTTTCGACGCGGCGCTCCCAGAGGGAGTACTCGCTCTGCAGCGCGCTGATGGGATGGACCGCGTTCGCGCGGCGCAGCGTCTCGGCGTTGACCTCGGAAAGTCCGATATAACGCACCTTCCCCGCCTCGACGAGCTGCTTCATCGCGCCGACGGTCTCTTCAATAGGTACCGAGCGATCGCGGCGATGCAAGTAGTAGAGATCGATGCGATCGATGCCGAGCCGTGCGAGCGACTCGTCGGCGACGCGTTTCGCATTCTCGGGCGTGCCGTTGACGCCGCGTGCCGTGTCGCCGATTCGAAAACCAAACTTTGTAGCGATGACGACGCCGTCGCGCCGCCCGCGCAACGCCCGCCCGACGAGACGCTCGTTCGTATAAGGCCCGTAAACCTCGGCGGTGTCGAAAAAGTTGATGCCGAGCTCGAGCGCGCGATGGATCGTCGCGATTGCTTCGGATTCGTCGGCCTTGCCGTAAGCGAACGACATTCCCATGCAGCCGAGGCCCATCTCCGAGACGGCCAAGCCCTGCGTTCCCAGTTTTCGCTGTTCCATAGGTGCTATTCAACGCGCGCGCGAGGCATGCGGTTGCGTTATCCGGCAGCGATTGACTCTTCGGTCGCGGAGCGGCTTCCCAGCAGAATGAGCACCACCGAGGCGATCACGGCGGCACCACCGGCGAGGAGACGCCACGTTACCG
>DATASC010000172.1:0-6132 GCA_036269355.1 Candidatus Cybelea sp.
GGCGTCGCGGGCGACCAGCCGAGCTCGGCCTTCGCCAGCGCCGCATCGAACTGCGCGTCGCGCGCGTCGCCGGGCCGCTGCGGCGCGCGCTCGACGGGCACGTCGTACCCGGCGACCTCGACCAGCGTCCGATAGATTTGGTTCACGCTCGTCTTGACGCCGGTGCCGACGACGTAGCACTGGCCCGAACCGCGTTCGAGCGCTGCGAGATTGACGCGTGCGACGTCCGAGACGAAGACGTAGTCGCGCGTCTGCTCGCCGTCCCAATAGATGCGAACGGGTTCGTGCGCAAGAAACTTTCCGATAAAAATCGAGATGACTCCCGCCTCGCCATTCGGGTCTTGTCGCGGGCCGTAAACGTTTCCGTAGCGCAACGCGGTAAAGTCGAGGTCGCGATTATCGCGAAAAAAACGCAGGTAGTGCTCCGCGACCATCTTCGTGATGCCGTATGGCGACGAGGGCCTCTGCGGTGTGGCTTCGGTAATTGGAAATCGCTCCGGAGTGCCGTACGTCGCGCCGCTCGAAGCAAAGATAACTTTTCTCGCGCCGTTACGGCTCGCGTGCTCGAGCACGTTGAGCAGGCCTACGACGTTCACTTGCGCGTCGTAGATCGGATCGCGGGTCGAGATTGCGACGGAGTGCTGCGCGGCGTGATGGCTGACGATCTCGGGCTTGAAGTCGGCGAAGATCCTGCCGATCGCCTCGTCGCGAATGTCCATGTGCACGAGCGTTACGCCGTCTGGGACGTTCGCGCGCCGGCCGCCGCCGTGCTCCCACAGCGAATCGACGACCAGCATCTCGTGGCCCGCCGCGAGATAAGCGTCGGCCACGTGCGAACCGATGAACCCGGCGCCCCCGGTGACGATGATGCGCACTGCGATCCTTTCCAGTGATGTCGACTCTGGACGGCGTGCCGGTTCGTCGCAGGAGAACGGCAGTGCCCTCGTTCACGCTCCTTCTCTGCGCGGCGGCTGCAGTACTCGGAACGCTGGCAGTGACGCCGCTCGGATCCGATCTACGGCTCGTCGTCGCCCTCGGCGTTGGCGCGATCGGCGCCGCCGCCCTCTCGCGGCATCTTCTGGGGCAGGTCGCAGCGTTGCTGGCGGTCGTGCTGCTCGCGGCTGCCGCAAACGCGGCGCTTCACGAACGCCTTACGCACGACGTCACCGAAGCGCGCACCGCGCGCTATGCGGGGAGCACGCTCGATACGGCGAGCGAGCAGGACGGATCGGCGTCGCTCACGGTCGCGCTCGACAACGGCTTGCGCGTACTGGCGCGCGTGCGCGGGCGGCCGCCCACACCAGGCACTCGCGTCGTGGTGCGCGGACGGCTCGAACCGTTCGACGAGGCGCGCAATCCGGGCGAGCCGAGCGAACGCGAGATCGAGCGCGAACGCGGTCTCGACGGACGCCTCGATGCCGCGAGCATCCTGCACGAAGACGATGCGATGGCCTGGAGCGCGAACGTCGCGCTCGCGCGCGCGCACGACTGGGCGCACGCTCAGCTACGCGACCGGCTCGGGGAGCCGGCCGCATCGGTCGTCGCGGGCGAGCTTTGGGGCGAACGCTCCGCGCTTCCACCCGATCTCCGCGCGGAGTTTCAGGAGACCGGAACCGTGCACGTCCTGGTAACTGCGGGGTTACATCTCGGCGCCGTTGCGGCGCTCTGCACGGCGCTCCTGACGTTGCTCGCGCTTCCACGCTGGGCGACGTGCCTCGGCGCAATCGCGTTGGTCTGGACGTTCGTGTGGTGGAGCGGCGCCCAGCTACCGGCCGTTCGCGCGGCGACGATGGCGACGGCCGCGCTGACGGCGCGCGCCTGCGGTCGCGCGACGCTGTCGTGGAACGCGCTCGCCCTCGCGGCGCTCGTTCTCTGCTTCGGGCGTCCGGCGAGCGTCGCCACCGCTTCCTTCGCGCTCTCGTTCTCGTGCGTTGGCGCGATCTTCGTCTGCGCGGCGCGGATCGAGCGGTGGATCGAAGCGCGCGTCGCGCTGCCCGATCGAATTCGCGAGGCCCTGGTGCTGTCAATCGCGACGCAGATCGGCGTCTGGCCGTTGGGAGCCGTCGTCTTCTTGCAGTTCACGCCGTACGCGATTGCCGCGAACCTCGCGGTCGTGCCCTGCGTCGCGGCGACGATGGCGTTGGGAGCGGCGCAACTCGCGCTCGCGTGGTGCGCGCCGATTGCCGACGGCCTCGCGAATATCAACTCGTGGCTCCTGGCCTGGATGCTCGCGGTCGTGCGCACGATTAGCGCACTTCCGGGCGCGGCTATTCCGATGACGCCTGCGCCGGCATGGTGCATTGCGGCATATGACGCGGCGATTGCCGCTGCTCCGCTCCTCTGGCGGCGCGCGCCGACGCTCGCAATCGCTGCGATCGCACTCGCGACCGGATTTGTGCTCGCGCCGCCACGCCCGTACGATTCGCGGCTCCGGATTACGGTGCTCGACGTGGGGCAGGCCGACGGTATCGTCGTACAGACGCCGCGCGGCCATGCATTTCTGATCGACGCCGGCGGCCGGCTCGAACGCACCGTGCAGTCCGAAGGTTCCGTCGCCGAAGCGGTCGGCGAACGCGTCGTCGTGCCGTTTTTGCTGCGCAATGGAATTCACGCACTCGATGCGATCGTACTTTCCCACCCGCACGGCGATCACGCGGGTGGGGTCGCTCCGGTGCTTCGCAAGTTGCGCGTCGCCGAGTTCGCAGACGGAGGCCAGCGTTACTCCGGACACGCGTATCAAGACGCGCTCTCCACGGCGCGCGGCGAGGGCGTCTCGATTGTTAACCCGCGCGCTGGAACGACTTGGCGAACCGACGACGGAGTTACCCTGCAGTTCCTCGGACCCTCACTACCGTTCATCAGCAACTCGCGCAACGACATCAACGAAAACTCCGTCTCCTTTACGCTGCGATACGGAACGTTCTGCATGCTCTTCACCGGCGACGCAGGCGCAGCGGCGGAGCAGCGGTTCCTATCCGAAGGAGTCGACCTGCGTTGCGACGTTCTCAAAGTCGGCCACCACGGTTCTTCCTACTCGTCGACGCCGGCGTTTATCGCTGCAGTGCGCCCGCGCTACGCGATCATTTCGGTCGGTCGTCACAATATGTTCGGCCATCCGGCGTCCTCGACGATAGCGACGCTCGCCCGCTTTGGCGCGACGGTGTATCGAACCGATATGAACGCCGCGGTTACGATTGTATCGGACGGCCGCGACGAGACCGTTTCGAGCCTCTATAAATGCGAAAGCTTCAGCCAGTGTTGCAATGCTCCGATAGGAGGCTCCTAAGTGCCACGTCTTATAAATATGAGCGCCTTCAGCTAAGCGCCCTAGAGAGTGAATTTCAGTTATTTCGCCGCTGCTGATGTCGGCGTCGAGACTGTAACAACTGCCGCTTTCAGTAGAACATGCGTCGACAGTCGCGCTTCCATCGATATTAGCTTGTCTGACGAGTTCAGGATGCGGGAGAGCGCCAAAGTCGTTAGGGCTCGTCATCAGCAGAAAAAGTCCGGATTGGCCTCGATGTCAACGGGATGGATGCCGCGTGGACCGGGCAATGGCGATCACGTTCGGAGCAAAGGTCCAAGGTGCTGGCGTGCGATCGCATAGCACTCACAGGCCGCCCTTTCGAGCCCAGGCCGGTCGAGAATTACAATCCTCCCAGGAGCGTAGCTGACGAGCCTTTCAGTCTCGAGGACCTCTGCCGCGGTCTTTAACGTTGGAATGTGTGAGCCCCGCGCCAGTGGGAGCAAATCTTGCGTGAGCGATATCCTTTCGGAACCTATGCGATCCATCGTCATCAAAAGCCAACGCGCAATCCGTTCATACGCGCTGTGCGTCGCGATGCAGGCGGCGATCTGCTCAGCCATAGTCACATAAGCTCGAAGAAACCGCTTTCGCGTGCTCCGGAATTCGCGGTTCCCTGCGTTCATCAGTTTTATGAATCGTGCGCTGCTAATTACCATCGAGCGCCCGGAGACCTGGCAGCAGACTTCGTTTGCCGAGACGGTGGCGCCGAGCAGGAGCGGAATCGCCGACACGCCCTCCCGACCGACCGAACCGATCCAGACGGAGCCGTCGCTCGTTCGTCTCGCGACTGAGAAGACCGCGTCTATCGGGAAATAGACTTCTCGTATTGCGCGTCCTGGCGTGTGGATTGGACCAGGGGTTTCCGTGGTGACGATTTTGCCATCCGCGATGACCTCGGCCAGCGCGGATTTGCTCAAGCTGCCAAGTACTGCGTTCCTTTTCAGAAGAAACAGAGTCAAATGTTCCAGAAGCTGTTATTATAGGGTTTTCGGTGGGCAACCGTGAGAGCCACTTTTCTTCGTGGAGGTAGGCCAATGGCCCAACCGACGCGCCGCAATTTTTGGTCTTCAAACGTTACTGTCGATTCATCTTCGCCGGTGCCGAAGATAAGGCAGGTATACGAGCAGCTTCGCGACGCGATAATTGACGGGCGCTTGTCCGCAGACGACGCATTGCCGTCGACACGTGAGTTGGCGCGCGCATTGGGCGTTGCGAGAAACACCATAGCGTTCGCTTATGAGCTCTTGGTTGCGGAGGGCTATGCAGTAAGCCGCGGTGGCGCAGGAACATTTGTTGCGCATGGCGTGCTCCGGTCCGCTCCGAGCATACACGCGGAAAGCATTGAGCCGCGTACACTCTCCCAGACGGCGGATCTGCTGCGCGTCTGGGGATTGCCTGGGCTAGTCCCGTTGGCGCGCCCGTTCCGGCCCTCCGCTCCAGCGTTCGATGCTTTTCCCCGCTCGAAGTGGGCAAATATCGTCGCGCCGATTGTGCGCGACAAGCGCGCCTTATGGATGACTGCAGGCGATCCGCTCGGGCATCCTCCATTGCGCGGCGCGATTGCCCAACATCTCCGCATCGTGCGCTCGTTCCGTTGCGAACCCGGCCAAATCATGATCGTTTCGGGATCGCAGGTGGGGCAATACCTGTCCAGCCTGCTTCTGATGAATCAGGACGAGTCGATGTGGATCGAAGACCCCGGCTACCTAAACGCTCGCCTCACGTTTCAGTGTCGGACGAGTCGCCTAATTCCAGTACCGACTGATGACAGTGGGATCGACATTGAAGCGGGTAAGTTGCTGTCACCGAACCCACGCGTCATTTATGTCACGCCGGCGCATCAGTGGCCGCTCGGTCCCAAGATGTCCCTTCAGAGGAGGTTGGCGCTGCTGGAGTTTGCCGCGCAACGCGATGCTTGGATCATTGAAGACGACTACGACGGCGACCTTCGGTACGATGGCAAGACATACGAAGCGCTGTGCGGCCTTGACGAGGCCCGGCGCGTCATTCACCTGGGAACCTTCACTAAGACCATGTTTCCCGGGCTGCGAATCGGTTATATTGTGCTTCCACCTGATTTGGTAGATGCGTTCACCGCCGGCCACGAAATCCTGGACCGTTTCCCGAACACCATCGCTCAAGCGGCACTCGCGGAGTTTCTGGAAACGGGCGCCTATGCTCGACATCTCCATGACATGCGGGCGCTCTATCTCGAACGCCACGAGCTATTGCGGGAGGCGATTTCGAAACAATTGCGAGGATTTCTTGAAGCGAAAAAAGCCGAGACGGGAACCTTCACCGTGACGGAGCTGGCCAGCGGCGCCGACGACGTCTCCCTCGTCAACGCGCTGCGAGCAGAAGGCTTCGATTCATGCCCTCTCTCTGCCGCTTACGCCACAAAGCCAGCTGCGAAGCGAGGACTATTGCTCGGTCACGCCGTCGCTAAACCGGAAGAAATTAGCAAAGGTGTCAGTGCGATTGCACGAATTGCTTCCAGATGGCTGCCTGTCGGCCAGCCCTCAGATGACGAAACGTAAAAGCGATCCGCCATGATGTTGCACGGCTCGGCGGGGACTCCGATGGCAAACCCTCTTCACGGCTGCTCGCGGCCGCGAGGCCGCGTTTGCTATGCGGGTTTTGCTGCGCTCCGCTGTAGCGGCGTCGATCGGCACAGCAGTTTCGCGAGCCGTTGCAGCATAAGCCGCTGCGAATCGGCATCGCAGCGAGCCAGCCTAGCCCGGGCTCCGATCGCTGAGGTGGCTAGGCTGCCGGCCTCGTTTTACAGTAGCGTAGCTCCCTTCCCAACGTCGTGCCTTTCCACCAAG
>DATASC010000173.1:0-3300 GCA_036269355.1 Candidatus Cybelea sp.
CAACATGAATGATGGATATTACCGCTATCCGGCGATAGCGGGCGACCGTATTGTCTTCGTCTGCGAAGACGATCTGTTCACCGTGCCGGCCGCCGGCGGCGATGCGACGCGTCTGACCGTCAGCTTCGGCACCTGCTCCTATCCGCGGCTCTCGCCCGACGGAGGATCGATCGCTTTCGTCTCGACCGACGAAGGGAATCCCGAGCTCTACGTGATGCCGGCGCGCGGCGGCGAGCCCCGGCGCCTTACCTTTCTCGGAGCCTCGCTTGCTTCCACGATCGGCTGGAGCATGGACGGCAGCGAGATCTACTTTGCCGCGAACCCGACCACGTGGTACGAGGGCACGACGCGGCCTTTCGTCATCGCGCGTGAGGGTGGGACCCCGCGCGAGCTCAACTTGGGTCATGGGCGCTCGTTCTCGTTCGGACCTCGCGGACAACTCGTCATTGGGCGCAACGCAGCCGATCCGGCGCGATGGAAGCGTTATCGCGGCGGCACCGCCGGCGAAATTTGGATCGACGCGCAGGGCGGTGGAGCGTTTACGAAGCTGCCGTTGCCCGATGGAAACCCGTGCTGGCCGATGTGGATCGGCGAGCGAATCTTTTTCTTGTCGGATCACGAATGGATCGGCAACCTCTACTCGTGCGCGCTCGACGGCAGCGACGTCACGCGTCACACGAACGAGAGCGAGTATTACGTTCGCTTTCCATCGACCGACGGCAAGCGCATAGTCTATACTGCCGGAGCGGAGGTCGGCTGCTTCGACGTCGCGAGCGATACCGCTCGCCGCATTCCCGTCGAAGCGCACTCGCCCATGCCCCAGACCGCGCGCCGGTTCGAGAAGGCGTCCGATTCACTCGAACATTTCGTTCCGAATCCCGACGGAACGCAGATCGCCTTCGTCTCGCGCGGGCAGGAGTTTACGATGCCGCTCTTCGAGGGAGCGGCGATTCGCCACGGCACCGGCGGTCGCGCGCGCACGCGGCTGACTCAATGGCTGCACGACGGCGAGCGTCTCGTTTCGGTTACGGATGCGGGCGGCTACGAGCAGATCGCCGTCCGGCCCGCCGACGCCTCGACCGAAGCAAAACTCGTCACGAGCGGCGACATCGGCCGGATCACCGATCTGGTCGCGTCACCAACTGCCAACGTCGTCGCGTTTGCGAATCACCGTCACGATCTCTGCGTGGTCGACGTGGACGACGGCAAGGTCCGAACGATCGATACGTGTCCCTCGCATCGAATCCAAGATCTCGCCTTCTCGCCGGACGGTCGCTATCTCGCCTACGTCTGGTGGCCGGCGCACGGCACCTCCATCATCCGCGTCGCAAAGGTGCGCTCGGGCAAGACGCACGACGTGACGACCGCGGTGCGTATGGACAAGTCGCCGGCTTGGGATCCCGAAGGCAAGTATCTTTACTTCATCTCGACGCGGGATTTCAATCCCGTTTACGACGCGCTGCAATTCGATCTAAGCTTCCCTCAGGCGAGCCGTCCGTTCGTCGTCACGCTGCGTAACGACGTGCCCTCGCCGTTCGTGCCGAAGCCAAAGCCAATTCATCAAGACCACCACGAGCACGAACACTCGCAGAATGGAAAGCCGCCAAAGGTTGTCGACGTCGAGATCGACTTCGACGGGATTACCGGTCGCGTGCTGGGGTTTCCGGTCGACGAGGGAGAGTACGATCAGATCGTCGCGGTGCACGAACGCGTGCTCTTCACCCGCTTCCCGGTGAAGGGCATCAAGCCGACCCGTCGCGAGGATCTCGATCGTGACGACCGCGGAACGCTGCTGGCCTACGACTTCGATCAGCAACGACTAGCGAGCATCGCGCCCGAGTGCGACGAAATTCAACTCGGACGCGACGGACGCACGCTGATCTACCGCTCGCAAGAGCGCCTGCGCGCGATCGATGCGCTCAACGAGCTTCCGGAAGAGGGCGACGAGCAGAAGCCTTTGACGGAGCCGGGACGTAAGAGCGGATGGATCGATCTCGACCGGGCGAGCGTAGAAATCGTGCCGCGCGACGAGTGGGCGCAGATGTATCGCGAAGCGTGGCGCCTGCAAGCCGAGCATTTCTGGGTCGAGGACATGAGCGACATCGACTGGGACCGTGTCTACGATCGCTACGAAGTATTGTTGCCGCGCGTGCGCACGCGCACCGATCTCTCGGACCTGATCTGGGAGATGCAGGGCGAGCTCGGCACCTCGCACGCCTACGAATGGGGCGGCGATTACCGCGAGCCGCCGCAGTACCAGCGCGGCTTCCTCGGTGCCGATTTGCGCTGGGACGAGGATCGCGGCGGATATTGCATCGAGCGAATCTATCGCGGTGACTCCTGGAACCGCGAGCACGACTCGCCACTCGCCGAGCCCGGGCTCGACGTGCACGAAGGCGACTGCATCGTCGCCATCGGCGGCAAGCGGCTATCGCGCGAGGTTCCGCCCGACCAGCTGCTCGTCAACGCGTCGGATAAGAACGTCTCGGTGACGCTGCGCGAAAAGCGCGGCGAACGTACGGTACTCGTGAAGGCGCTCGCCAGCGAGGCCGCGTTGCGTTATCGCGCGTGGGTCGAAGAGAATCGCCGCATGGTGCACGAGCGTACCGGCGAACGCATCGGCTACCTGCACATTCCCGACATGGGACCTTGGGGATTCTCGGAGTTCCACCGCGGATATTTAAGCGAGTTCGACCGCAAGGGCTTGATCGTCGACGTGCGCTACAATCGCGGCGGCCACGTTTCGCCGCTCTTGCTCGAAAAGCTCGCCCGCAAGCGCATCGGCTATGACGCACCGCGCTACGGCGCGCCGGTACCATATCCGCCCGAGTCGGTCGGCGGCCCGATGGTCGCGCTGACGAACCAGTTCGCGGGATCCGACGGCGACATATTCAGCCACTCATTTAAGCTCTACAAGCTCGGACCGCTCGTCGGTAAGCGCACGTGGGGCGGCGTCATCGGAATCGATCCGTTCCATCATCTCGTCGACGGCACGCTGACCACGCAGCCCGAATTCTCGTTCTGGTTCGTCGACGTGGGCTGGGGCGTAGAGAACTACGGCACGAAGCCCGATTACGACGTCGACATCGCGCCGCACGATTATCGCGACGGCAAGGATCCGCAGCTCGACCGCGCACTCGAGTTGATGGAACGCGCGCTCGAGAACTTCACGGAAGTTCGTCCCGACCTTTCGACCCGGCCGTCACTGCCGCTTCCGTCGCTCGCGTGACGCTCGGTCGCCTCGGGCGCATTCTCTGCGGCGTCGCGGCGTTCGTCGTTCCGGCGGTCGCGTACGTGGCC
>DATASC010000174.1:0-2810 GCA_036269355.1 Candidatus Cybelea sp.
GCTCGTTGATCGGAAACTTGACTTGGTGTCGAGGGTCGGTCATCACCTTGGAGCGGAGCGCGGTATATTCGGTCGAGATGTCTTTGTCGTCGAACGAAACGAGTTGCGAAAAGCCGAAGACGCGACCGTAGAAATCACCCCACGCGTCCATTTCGCCCCAGCCCACGTTGCCGACGCAGTGGTCGATGAACTGAAGCCCCGGCTTGGCGGCGTGCGCGATCGTCTTGCGCGCCTCGACGAAACCGGGAGCGAAGACGCCCGAGTATCCGTCGCGCTGGATGAACGAGTGAACGGTCTCGCCGTACGTAGCGATCGTCGCCTTGATCAAACGCCCGCTAGCGCCCTCGATCACCGTAGGCTCGAGAAGGACGCGCGCTCCGCCGCGGACCGCCATCTCGAACGCGGCCTTTGCGTCTTCGACGAGGATGGCGATGTCCTTGACGCCGTCGCCATGCTGTACGACGTGTTGGGCGATCGCGTCGTCGGGCACGAGGCTCGCGGTAAGCACGAAGCGCAGCTTGTTTTGTTCGAGCAGATAGCTCACGCGGTCGCGCACGCCGGTCTCGGGGCCCGCGTAAGCGAGCTGATCGAAGCCGAAAGCCGACATGTAATAGTGTGCCGCTTGCTTTGCGTTTCCCACGTAGAATTCGACGTAATCCCAGTCGATCTGCGCGAGCGGATTGCTGCGGGCTTCGGTCGCGGTGCTCATAGGCCGACGGACTTGGCGAAGCCTCGCGGGGTGCCCTGTCGAAGCGGGGGTGCATGACCTCATCGACGGCGCTTCTGCCTTCCGTGCGTGCCGCGTTCGGCGCGCTCATCGATTACGCGGGTCTCTTCCCGCCGGCGCGGCTGCCGCTTGCGGAGGCATTTGCCGAATACGGCGCGGCGCGCCAAGGTCCCCACGCCTGGATGCTTGGGCGGTTCATCGTGCCGGCGTCGGCACTGCCGGTGGCGTCGGATGCGGCGCTTTCGGTGGTTGTCGAGCCGAGCGCCGAAGCGTTCGAACTCGTCGCTCGGCAGCGGAAGTCCAGCCCGCGCATCGAGACGATTGAAGTTCCATTGAACCAAAGCGTTGCGCCGTTTCGCGAACAACTATCGACGGCCGAAAGGCTCGACGTCCTCGGCGCGCTCGAAGCCGACTTAGCGGTGAACGGGTTGCGCGACGTGACCGCCTTCGTCGAAATCCCGCGCGCACGCCCGTGGTGGAGCGCCCTTTCGGATACGATGGGAGTCCTGGCGCGTCTCAAGTTTGGAGCGAAGCTGCGTTGCGGCGGTTTGAGCGCCGAGGCGTTTCCGAGCATCGATGAGGTGGCGGCTTTTATCGCCGCGGCCGCAGCTGCCGGAGTGCCCTTCAAAGCGACGGCGGGGCTGCATCACCCGGTACGTCACTTAGACGAGAGCACGGGTTTCACGATGCACGGATTTCTCAACGTGCTTGCCGCGGCCGCGTTCGCATCGCAGGTCGATGAAGCCACGCTGCGTGAGATCGTCGGCGAAGAAGAGAAGAGCGCGTTTACGTTCGCGAGCGACTCGTTTGCCTGGCGCGATCGTCGCATCAACGTCGCGGAGCTCCAGGCGACCCGCCACTCGGCGTTCGTTGCCTATGGCAGCTGCAGTTTTGCCGAGCCCGTCGCCGACCTGACTGCCATGGGACTGCTTCCGTGCGGATGATCGATTTAGCAGCGACGACCGACTCTCGGCTGGAATCGTGGGTACCCGTTTCCGCCGAGAGCGATTTTCCGATTCAGAATCTCCCGTACGGCGTTTTCGCGCCGCGTGGAGACGTTCCGCGGATCGGCGTCGCGATCGGCGAGGTGACGTTGGATTGCCGCGCGCTCGCGGAGTGCGGAATTCTCGACGACTGCGCCGAGCGGGAGCTGCTCGAAGCAGCATCGCTCAATCCGCTGCTCGCCGCGGGGCGTGGCGTCTGGGACGCATTGCGCGCGCGGTTCTCAGATCTGCTTCGGGTCGACGGCGATCCACGGTTGCGCGAGGCAGGTGCGGAAAACTTTCTTTTTAGGCGCGACGACGTCGAAATGCGGCTTCCGATGGAGATCGGAGATTACGTCGACTTTTACTCGTCGATTGAGCACGCTACGAATCTCGGGCGCATCTTCAGGCCCGATGCTGAGGCACTGCTTCCCAACTGGCGCTGGCTACCGGTGGGCTATCACGGCCGGTCGGGCACGATCGTCGTCGACGGGACGCCGATTCGCCGTCCGCGCGGGCAGCGAAAGCTTCCCAGCGCAGCTGCGCCGGAGGTCGGGCCGAGCCGGCGGCTCGACATCGAGCTCGAGATGGGCTTCGTCGCCGGCCCGGGCAACGAGCTCGGAGTTCCAATTGACATCGCCGACGTGGGCGAACATATCTTTGGGCTCGTGCTCGTCAACGATTGGAGCGCGCGCGACATTCAGGCGTGGGAGTATCAGCCGCTGGGCCCATTTCTCGGCAAGTCGTTTGCGACGACGATATCGCCCTGGATCGTCACCATGGCCGCGCTGGAACCGTTCCGCATCGCGGGGCCGAAACAGGAACCCGAACCACTTGAGTATCTGCGCTGCGACGAGCCATGGTCGTACGACATTCGGCTTGAAGTCGAGCTGCGGACGTCGCAAATGCGCGAACGCGGCATCGCTCCCGCGTGTCTTTCAAAGACAACGTTTGCGGGCATGTATTGGAATGTCGCTCAGCAACTGGCGCACGCAACCATTAACGGAGCCGCGGTGCGCCCTGGAGACCTGTTCGCCTCCGGCACGATCAGCGGATCGGAGCCCGGGACGCAGGGCAGCTTGATCGAACTAACCTGGAAC
>DATASC010000175.1:0-3923 GCA_036269355.1 Candidatus Cybelea sp.
ACTGGCGCGCGTATTCGAACGCGTAGCGGACGATTTTCTCGGAGCCGGGGCGCGAGATGAGCTTCAACGAGAGCATCTCGTCGTTGGAGGCCTGATACTCGATTCCGGCGTACAGATCCTCTTCGTTTTCGCGCACGATTACGAGGTCCATCACCGGGTGCTTGGTGCGCACGAAGGGATGGTAAGACCGGCACGGACGAATGTTCGCGTACAAGCCGAGCGTCTTTCGCGCGGTCACGTTCAGGCTCTTGAAGCCTCCGCCCTGGGGCGTGGTGATCGGTGCCTTGAGAAACACCTTCGTTCGGCGGAGCGATTCCCACGACGCCGGTTCGATCCCGTTGCTGAGGCCTTTATTGTAAACGGATTCCCCGATCTCGATCGGCTCGAGCTCGAGGGATGCGCCCCCGGCGTCGAGGATGCGCAGCGTCGCGGTCATGATTTCGGGGCCGATGCCGTCGCCATACGCGACCGTAACCGGCACCTTTTTCGCCGTTGCGATGGTGGTGGCCAATTCGTTCTCCTTACTGTGTCGCGCCCGCGCCGCGGGCCGCTTTTCGTACGGCGCTTATCGTCGCCAATCCTGGGCGTTCCAGCCCTCGCTGATACCGTTGGGTTCGAAGTTCTGCAAATCTGCGCCGCGCGCGTAGCGCAGCGATTGGTAGTAGATGAACGCGGCCGGTGCGTCGCGCAGCAGCAGCGACTCGATTTTCGCGTACGCCCGCTTGCGGAGGCTTTGGTCGAAGGTTGAGAGCGCCAGACGCTGCGCGGCCTCCATCTCGGGCGAGCAGTAGCGTGAGACGTTATTTCCAGCCGGCGGAATCATCTTGCAGGTCCACGCCGACGAATCGTCCGGATCAGAGCCGGAGACCCAGGCGTACATGGCGAGGTCGAACTTCCCGGCGTTGAGGATGCCCCCGCTCTGCGCCGCGGCGTACAGCATCGCATAATCGAAGCCTTTGAGCTCGACATCGACGCCGACCGCGCGGTACATCTGCTGTACCTGTGCCGTAATCGTGTGCACCGTCTGGCTGCCGAGGCCGTAAACGAGCAGGAGCGATAGGCGTTTTCCGTCGCGCACGCGGACGCCGTCGGGGCCGGAGTGCCATCCGGCGGCGTCGAGCAGCGCCTTTGCTTGAGCCGGATCGTAAGGCGCCGGCTGCAGCGACGAATCGAAGGCCCAGTAGAACGGCGCGAGATCGGCGACCGCGAGCCGTCCGGTGCCGTACGTATCGTCGCGTACGATCGCCGCGCGGTCCATTCCGAGCACGAGCGCGCGGCGAACGCGCAGGTCGTCGAGCGGCGCACGATTCGTGTTGAATATGATCGCCGTGAACGAGGGAGACTCGGCGAGCTGGCGGACGACGCCGGGCGCGCCGCCGAGATCGCGATAGACGCTGGACGTGATCTCGATTCCGAGGTTCGCTTCGTGGGTCTGCAGCTGTGCCTGCGTGGTGTTGTCGTCGGGAATGATCGCGAGGGTCAGATCTTTGATGGCGGGCGCACCGCGGAAGTATCCTGGATTCGCGCGAAATACGATTCGGTCGCCGCGCTGCCAGCGTACGAACTCGTACGGTCCGGTGCCGATGGGCGCTGCGTTGAACGGCACGTGATTGAGGTCCGAGTACTTCGCCAATAGGTGCGCGGGAAGCACGGTCGTCGGCGTGTCGCTTTCGGCGAAGATCGAGTCGACGGCCGGCGGGAACAGGCGCTTCATGTGCATGACGACCGTATAGTCGTCGGGCGTGTCCATGGACGCGATTTGGTCGAACCCTCGTCGCGAGACCACGTTGTTACGCGGGTTCATGATCGCTTGCCAACTGAACTTGATGTCGCGGCTCGTGAACGGCGCACCGTCCTGCCACTTGACGCCGCGTCGCAAATGGTAGGTGAGCGTCATGCCGTCCTTGCTGATGCCGCCGTTCGCGAGCGACGGAACGGTTGCGGCGAGATCGGGGATCTGGCGGCGGTTCTGGTCGTGCGTGACGAGAAAATTGAAGACCAGGCCATCGGCGAAGGTCTCGATGGTGTTCTGCGAGAGGATCGGGTTGAGCTGGGTTGGGCTGATCGGAATCGCAATCCGAAGGCTATCGGGTGCGGCCCCGGGGCGTTCAGCGTTCTTCGAGCAGCCGGTGACGCAAAGCAATGCGAGCGCGGGGAGGCAGACGAATATCGCGGATCGCATCAAGCGACGCAGCGGAACTTTGCATACATATATGGGTAATCGCCGTAGAACCAGTTGCGGAACGATCGGCGTATCAACTCGCGCGGCGTCACCGGCGACGCTCCCAGCATCACGTAATGCCTTCCGTCGAAAAAGTCGGCGGAGTATTGCGGATAAGAGGCCATGGGCTCGAAACCGGGCAGCGGCGCAAAGGGCGTCGAGGTCCACTCCCAACCGTTGCCGATCAGATCGGCGATGCCCCAGGCGCTCGTTCCCGCCGGGTGCGCGTCGACGGGCTCTGGATCGAAGCGCTGGAAATCGAAGTTTCCGTGACTCGACCGCGGAAGCTCTGCGCCCCAGGGGAAGGCGCGCTCCTCGCCCGACGGCGTTCCGAACGCCGCGCGATGGTACTCAGCCTCCGTTGGTAGCCGCATGCCGCGCCACGCGGCGAAGGCTCGCGCCTGATCGTTGGTGACGTAGACCGGCCACGATCCTGGGAGCGCGATCTCCTCGAACTGCAGACGCAAGAACCATTCGCCATTTCGCTGCCGCCAGAAGAACGGAACGGCGCCGCCTTCGGCGACAAACTCGCGCCACTGCTCGTTCGTAACCGGATAGACCGACATGTCGAACGCATCGACCGCGACCTCGGCTCGGCAAAACTCGTTATCCCAGCCGAACTCGATGTCTTCCGGATCGGCGCCGAGCGTTGCGACGCCGGCCGCAACGTTTCGCATCTCCCCGGTGCGTATCGCGTGATCTTCGTGAGCGCCGGCGATCGGGCGCTTTCGATCGTAGGGAAGCTGATGAACGATGTACATCAGCGTCTCCTGATGCATGGCCTCGTGTTCTAGGATCGTGTATGCCGCCTGGCCGCGAACGAGGCGCGGAACCGCCGCGTTTTCGATCGGCGCGTTCAGGAGGGCGTTCTCAACCCGCGCGTCGCAGAGGGCGGCGAACGCCGAAACGGCACGTCGATCGGGCCAATCGGTTCGTTCGTGGTGGTGCGCCTCCGTTAGGCTGCCGGGATCGATGCCGCGCTCAAAAATGCGCTCCAGCGCCGGATCGATCGGTGCCTCGCGAAGGCCTCGCTCGTTGAGCACCAGGAAGCTGAACGCCGGAATGTGTCCTTCGTAGAACGCGAACGGGTGTCGCAACGGGACGGGTCGGTCGTAGAAGACGTCGTCGTCAATTAGGCCAAAGAGCCGCGCGGACCGCTCGCGGTTCCTCCGATACCACTCGAGAAGACGAGCCCGGTCGAGCGCGACGGCGGTAGCTACAGCGTTCCTCGCTTTTCTTGCTCGCGCTCGATCGACACGAAGAGCGCCTTGAAGTTGCCCTTGCCGAACGATAGGCTGCCCTTGCGCTGTATGATTTCGAAAAATACGGTCGGCCGGTCCTGGAGCGGCTTGGTGAAGATCTGCAGCATGTAGCCCATGTCGTCGCGGTCGACGAGAATGCGTAGTTCGCGCAGCGTGTCCATTTCCTCGTCGATCTCGCCGACGCGCTCCTCGAGCATGTCGTAATAGGAATCGGGCGTGTCGAGAAACTCGACGCCGTTTTCCTTCAACGCGCGGATCGTCGCGGCGATGTCGTCGGTCCGGATCGCCATATGCTGGACGCCTGCGCCGCGATAGAACTCGAGATACTCCTCGATCTGCGATTTCTTTTTGCCTTGCGCCGGCTCGTTAATCGGAAACTTCACCTGGTGGCGCGGATCGGTCATCACTTTAGAACGCAGCGCGGTGTACTCGGTGGAGAT